>JAEWHR010000148.1 GCA_023387655.1 Bacillota bacterium | reverse complement strand
AGCTCCTGCACGTTAAATGTTAGGTAGCCGTCTTCTCGTACAAATAGAGGAATCCCAATATTTCCAGCAATTTTCACATCATCAAAGATAGGATTCGTATCACGATACTTTAAAAATTCTTTTAAGTTTGATGTTGCTTGCGTGAATTCACGATAGTCTAATTTAATATCTGAATAATCTTTTAATATCTCAATTGCCTCGGTGCAGTCTGGACAAATATTCATTCCATACATAATTACGTTCATTGATACCTCCAAATAAAGTTGTTTCATAATGAATTTAGTATATCATAGTAGCAGTTATTTTAAAAGTGGAGCTGTTGTATTGCTGTTGTAGTGATGCAGTGATAACGGAGCCCCAAAAGGGATAAATGTAGTTTCCTTATTAATTTAAGATATTTGTTATAGTACGGGGACCTCTTATATGCATAAGATATAACAGAATGATAATGTAAAGAGGTTTGCTATGTCAAAGGAAGGTAATGGAGTCACTTTGTTAAAACATACAAGGAAGAAATCAGTAACTAATGAAAGTAGTTCACTAGATCTTCTCGAATGTTCCTATGAATATCCACAGATTTTAACTCAAAAAGAAGATAGTCCACAGGCTATGGTGAATAAAGATATTGCGAGAGAGATGGAGCAACGATATCAAAGTAATTGTGAGGAGGCACTGGTAAATGCTTTATATATAGTTGATATAGTTAGCAAACCAGATGATATTATTGGGCCTTCTTGGTTTCCTTTAACAGCAAACGTTACTTATCGGATTCCTTTGAATCAATATGGTATCTTATCCATAGTTTTTTTAGAATTCCGCTGGTATGGCGGTGCACATCCAATGACAGAACAGTTTTCTATGACCTATAATGTTGAAACAGGGAAACGAATTACAGCTTCAGAAGTGTTAGGAGAATCCGATGAAGAGGTGAAGAGACAAATTGCAAACGGATTTATGAGACAATACGAAGAAGATCCTAGTAAGTTTTTCCCTGATGCAATAAAAGAGCTTGGACAACTTAAGTTTGAATATCGCTATTATTTAATGGGTGATAATATTGTTTTTTATTTCAATCCTTACGAGATAGGACCTTATGTTTCGGGTATTTTAGAATACTCCTTCCCTATTTTAAGGAATAGTAAATGAGAACTGAATACTTATTCGACGATATAGTATTCCATAGTTAGTAAAAAATGTAAAATTATATCTAGACACTTCTGATGGTATAAGGTATTATATGACCAGTACACTATTTCTTGAGAATAGCGTAATCTAAGAATTCTTGATATAAATTTTATGAAAGATAAGAAATGGAGGATAAGATGTTAGTTAGTAAGGATGTTGTGAAACGGTATATGTCAAAAGTGGCTGTATCGGGAATCTCCATGCAGATGGAGGAAGGAAAGATCTATGCATTGCTTGGTCCAAATGGAAGTGGAAAAACGACTTGGATGAAGATGGTAGCAGGATTGATTAAGCCTACTATAGGAACTATTACATATGATGGATTGCCAATTGGTGTCGAGAGCAAAAGAAGAATTGCTTATATGTCCACTGAGCCATTTTTTTATGATTTTATGACCGTTAATGATGTGGGACGTTACTATGAAGACTTTTTTGATGATTTTGATAGAGCGAAGTATGAACAGCTACTGATTAAGATGGATTTAGGTTTAAAAGATAAAGCAAAAAATCTTTCCTCTGGTCTTGCTGCAAAGTTAAAGATAGCAGCGACGCTTGCTAGGAAAGCAGAAGTATATTTGCTTGATGAACCTTTAAATGGTATTGATATTATTGCGAGAGACTATATTATCGAGGCAATTAAAGAGGTTGCAAATGAGAAGACAACAATTGTAATATCGAGTCATCTGGTAGATGAATTAGAAAAAATAATTGATAATGCTATCTTTATGAAGAATGGAATTTTAGTCTTAAATGGGGATGCAGAAACAATTCGAAAAGAACATCAAAAATCCATTGTAGATTTGTATAAGGAAATCTATGCCTATGTTTAAATAACTTTGGTAAAAAGAAAAGACTCCATGTGAAATAATAGAAATTATGTTAATGAGAGGAGAGTTAAAAGAAATATATGTTTAAATTAATGAAGTATGAGTTAAGAAAGCAATGGTTTTCTAAGCTCTTTATATTGATTGTAATGGTTATATTAGAGATAACGTTTTTATTAGGTTTATTAAGAGATGATATGGATTCCTTAGGTATATCGATGTTTATTATGGTATTTGTTGCGTTTGCAGCAATTATGTTTGTTTCTTTTGAGTGTATTCTGACGTATTCGAAAGACTTAAAAACAAAACAAAGTTATATGCTTTTCCTAACTCCAAATTCAACTTATAAAATAGTTGGTGCTAAAGTCATAACCTCAATTGTACAGATTGGAATTACCGCAGCAATTATGGCAGCAATTATTTTTATTAATACAACAATTATTATCATACGATATCAAGATATTGAGGAAGCAATTGAATTAATAGGGAGAGCATTGAATAATGTTATGGGATTAAACATTGATTATGGCCTCATATTAATTGGTCTGGTAGCATTTTTACTAGAATGGCTATCCAATGTAGTCACAGGAATTCTAGCGATCACACTCAGTGCTACTTTTTTATCCAACACGAAGGGGAAAGGTATTGTTAGTTTAATAATTTTCTTTACCTTAAATTATTTCGTCGGAAAGATAGGAAAATTATTTATGGTTGAGAACATGCCATTGTTTGATCAATTTATGATTGAAGCTATTTTCATGGCATTTGTCATAGGAGCCTTCTACTTTGTTACAGCTTGGATGTTGGATAAAAAGGTAAGCGTTTAAGTAACTAGCTATTTTGGATATCTTGGGTAAAAATCGGAGGTATCTGCGCAAAAGAAACCATCGCAATTTGATACGATTAAATCGAAAATAGGAGTAACATGGTCATATTGATCACTAGGAAAAGTGACCATATACATACTTTGTACCTGGTGTTTAGAAAGAAAATCTGCTCCATCGCTATCACGAAAATAAGGTTTCATTTCCTCAAAGTCCAATGAACTTTTAGGATTAAGACTGATTTCCATAACACCAGCGGTTTCCCATAGCTCTATATTTTGGGTAGATTGCTTGATCGCTTCATATAGTGTACGAATTGGCGTTTCCTTAGAGTTCATATAAAACCAATCACCAGTGATGGAAGATTTCTTCTCTGGAGAGATTGGTTTTTTATTTTGTTTCGTATTGTCTTGTTTGTCTTTTTGTTTTTTTATGTTCATCGTAACCTCTATTCTAGTGTAGCTATTTATTGGCTACACTCTATTTACCGTTACTTTTAGTATACCACAGCAAGATGGGTTTGAAAACATCCATGGACATAAGTTTCTATAGGAATTGTCGAAAGCATAAGATTTAAGGATTATGTTTGAAAATATCTATGTCACAAGTTTCGAAGAAACAAAGTTGTATTTTGAGTATTAACATAGTAAAATAATTATAAAGTGATGAGGAGGGTATCAAAATGGCAATCATTAAACCGTTTTATTGTGTTAGACCAGAGAAAGAGTATGCACGTCGTGTGGCAGCTTTACCATATGATGTTTATAACAGAGCAGAAGCGAAAGAAGTCGCTTTACAGGATGAACTATCTTTTTTAAATATAGACCGCCCAGAGACTGGCTTTGATGAATCAGTCGATATGTATGAGGAAAAGGTATATCAGCGGGCGAAGGATTTGTTATTTAAACGTATGGAAGATGGAATTTATCTTGAGGATGAGAAAAAGTGCTATTACATATATGAACTGATTATGGAGGGGCGTCCACAAACTGGTATTGTTGCATGTGCTTCCATTGATGATTACCAAAACAATATTATAATGAAGCATGAAAACACTAGGGAAGAGAAGGAACAGGATCGAATTCGTCATGTAGATACTTGCAGTGCTCAAACCGGTCCAATTTTCCTAGCATATCGGTCAGATGAAACAATTCATAATATTGTGGAAGGTGTTAAAAAAGAGGAAGTGCTATATTCTTTTACTTCCGAGGATGGAATTACCCATAATGTTTGGAAAGTGGAGGATGACCAATCGATAGCAACCATCGAAGAAGCATTTGGCGGAATCAATAGAATTTATATTGCAGATGGTCATCATCGTGCAGCATCTGCAGTGAAGGTTGGGTTAAAAAGAAGAGCGAAAGCGAAGGAATATGATGGAAGTGAGGAATTTAATACATTTCTTTCTGTCTTATTTCCAGAGGATCAGCTCATGATTATGCCATATAATAGGGTAGTTGCTGACTTGAATGGTCTTAGTGAAGCAGAATTTTTAAGTGTCATTTCTGAGTATTTTAATGTTAAGAATAATGGTGGGGTAAGAGTTGCACCTGAGAAAAAAGGGACATTTGGAATGTACTTTAATCATACTTGGTATGAGATATCTGCAAAAGAGTCATTATTACAGATAGAAGACCCTGTTAAGTCGTTAGATGTTTCTTTATTACAAGATTACGTATTAGATCCAATTTTAGGAATTAAAGATCCTAGAACAGATCATAGAATTGATTTTATTGGTGGTATACGTGGACTTGGTGAGCTAGAAAAACGTGTGAATGAGGATATGACCGTTGCGTTTTCCATGTTTCCAACCTCGATACAAGAATTGTTTGCGGTAGCAGATGCCAATCAATTAATGCCACCGAAATCAACTTGGTTTGAACCAAAATTAAGGAGTGGATTGTTTATTCATCGGATTTAAGGATGAATATAGATTTAACTTAAAGATTCTTAAGTAATATAGCTTAAAGATTCTTGAGTAATATAGATACCTTGACATGTCCTTACATTACTGCTAAAATTATAATAATTAATTAAGATTGGAGTTGGGAAGATGAGTATTTATTCTTGCAAATAATAATTCAATAAGAATAACGTGCTAGATTTTGATAAGTGTAATAGCGCTTTTTTTGTGAGCGTATTTTGCTGATTTTTAAATTGCACGTTGCAAGAATACTTTCTTACCCAATGTTTTATAAACTAGATAGTTCACATGATCAATTATTATT
>JAEWHR010000122.1 GCA_023387655.1 Bacillota bacterium | reverse complement strand
TTGTTTTGTTTCATATGGTATTATGAGATTTGATAAAGAAAAATGTTAGATGATAAATTGAACTGGAGAAATCAATATGACGACTGTTTATTTTATAAGGCATGCTGAGCCTGACTATTCAAATCATAATGATAGGGAACGCCCGTTAACGAAAAAGGGAATAAAAGATAGTAAGCTGGTGACGGATTACTTAAGGGATAAAGATATTGATATCGTATTCTCAAGTCCTTATATAAGAGCTGTTGAAACTATAAAAGATTTTGCAGATTCATTAGGGCTGCCAATTCATCTTGTAGAAGACTTCCGCGAAAGAAAAGTGGATAGTTGTTGGATAGAGGATTTTAATAATTTCACTAAAATGCAGTGGAATGATTTTAATTATCGACTTTCAGATGGTGAGTGTTTACGGGAAGTTCAAAATCGTAATATGAATGCCTTAAGGAAAGTATTGCAAATACATAGTGATAAAAACATTATTATCGGTAGTCATGGAACAGCAATTAGCACAATTATGAACTATTTTGATCCTTCCTTTAATTATGATGATTTTCAAAGAATAAGAAACTTTATGCCTTGGATTGTAAAACTATCTTTTCAAGGAGAGAAGTTGATACATAAAGAAGAAATTGATTTGTTTCATATAAAGAGAATTCGTAAGGCAGTGGGGGCTATTATAGTTACACCAATGAATAAATTTTTGCTTGTACATAAGGCAAAGATTAATGAAGATATGATTGATGTTGACTCTTGGGATTTTATAAAAGGAGGTGTAAAAGAGAACGAGACCTTGTTAGATGCGCTTAAACGCGAAATTAAAGAAGAGACTGGTATCGGTAAGTTTGTTGTAATGGAAGAATTAGCAGATAAAATAATTTTTGAATTCCCTTCCAATATAAAAAACATTATTGGTTATGATGCACAAGAAACTACCATGTATATGGTGAGGCTTAATGAATCATCCGTTTTAGTTTGCAAAGATAGTGAGATTGATGATTATGATTTTATAGATAGAGAAAAAGTGTATGATAAATTATCGCTGTGTGAAACAAAGGAATTTTGGAAGTGTATAAATCAGAGGTTTGATGCCTATTAAGCGTTATTATATGTTCTAATTTAATAGGAGTAATGAAACCAGACTTAATAATATTTAGTAGAATTAGATAGATTAAAATTATGAACGCATTTATGTTGATTTAATTGGATTTTATAATAGTACAGATAGTGTTAAATAGATAATCTAGGAAGGAAAATACAAATGGATTTTGCTTTTAATGAAGAAAAAAATAAAAAAACTAGAGAAAAAGCTCTTGAGATAGTAAAGCAACTGACGATAGAAGAAAAGATTAACCAAACACTACATACTGCACCTGCTATTGAAAGATTAGGAATTCGTTCATATAATTGGTGGAATGAGTCATTGCATGGTGTAGCAAGAGCAGGTGTTGCAACGGTTTTTCCTCAAGCAATTGGTCTTGCAGCAACCTTTGATGAAGATTTCATTGAAACAATAGCGGATGCAATTTCTACAGAGGGCCGTGCAAAGTTTAATATACAGCAGAAGTATAACGATAATGGAATCTACAAAGGAATAACATTTTGGGCTCCGAATATTAACATTTTTCGAGATCCAAGGTGGGGAAGAGGACATGAAACCTTTGGTGAAGATCCTTACCTTACTTCAAGACTTGGTATTCGTTATGTAAAAGGTATTCAAGGACACGATGAAAACTATCTAAAGGCAGCGGCTTGTATCAAACACTTTGCAGTACATAGTGGACCTGAAGAAGAAAGACATAGTTTTAATGCTGTGGTATCGACACAGGATTTATATGAAACATATCTTCCAGCCTTTGAAGCATGTGTGAAAGAGGCAAAAGTTGAGGTTGTAATGGGAGCTTATAACTGTGTTAATGGTTCTCCTTGTTGTGGAAATGAGTATTTATTAAAAACTGTATTAAGGGAAAAATGGGGATTCAATGGACACGTTGTTTCTGATTGTTGGGCAATCAAGGATTTTCATAATGGTCATGGAGTAACTAATTCGGCGTTAGAATCAGCAGCAATGGCGATGCAAAATGGATGTGACTTAAATTGTGGCAATATGTTTCTTTATCTATTGGATGCAGTGAAGCAAGGGCTAGTGACGGAGGAAAGAATTGATGAAGCAGTATGTAATTTACTTTCTACTAAAATAAAGCTAGGCTTAATTTCTAACGAAAAGGATAATCCATATAACTCAATACCTTATTCCGTTGTGGATTCGAAAGACATGAAAGGGCTTAATGTATTAGCTTCACAAAAGAGTCTTGTTTTATTGAAAAATGAAAATAATTTGTTGCCTTTAGATAAGTCACACTTAAAAACGCTAGGAGTTATTGGGCCGAATGCAAATAATCGTAAAGCATTAGTTGGAAATTATGAAGGAACAGCATCAAGATATATTACAGTTTTAGAAGGTATTCAAGAATATGCGGAAGAATTCTTGGATATTAAATATTCTGAAGGTTGTCTTTTATGTAAAAAAAGAGATAGTAGTAAGTTTTATAGTGAAGTCCATACAATTTGCGAGGAAAGTGATGTTATCGTTGTGTGTCTTGGCTTAGATGCATCCCTAGAGGGGGAAGAGGGCGATCGTGGAAATGAGTTTGGCAGCGGTGATAAACCAAATCTCAACTTTCCTGGTTTTCAAGAAGAAGTTCTAAAGATTGCTTGTGAAAGTGGAAAACCTGTTATCTTAATAAATTTATCAGGCAGTGCTATGGATTTAACTTACGCTAGTGAGCACGCACAGGCAATTATTCAGGCTTGGTATCCTGGCGCTCTTGGTGGTCGTGCAATAGCAAGAACACTATTTGGAGAGTTCAATCCAGAAGGAAGATTACCTGTTACATTTTATAAAACAGCGGAGGAACTTCCGGATTTTAGAGATTATTCTATGAAGGGTAGAACTTATCGTTATATGGAACAGGAGGCTTTATATCCATTTGGATATGGATTGTCTTATACCTCATTTGAATACTCCAATGCTACAGTATCAAGTAATGTCTTGGGGCAAGAGGACATCGTGATTGAAGTTGATGTTAAAAATACAGGAGATGTTCTTGGTACGGAATGCGTTCAAGTTTATATAAAAGTGAATAAAGAAAATACACCGAATGCGCAGTTGAAAGCAATTCGTAAAGTTACATTAATGCCTTTGGAAACGAAACGGGTATCAATTAAGTTACCAAGAAAAGCTTTTGGACTATATGATATGGAAGGAATATTAAGAATTACAGATGGTAGTTATTCTATCTATGTGGGTGGTCATCAACCAGACTCTCGTAGCGAAAGATTAATGAATCAAACATGTTGTAGGTTTGATATTTTATCTGAGAAATAATTGTTTTCATAACCTATAAAATTGTTACAATTTATACTATGGTACCACGGAAATGAATGCTTGTATGGTATTGGTATCCATTTAACATAGTAATTAGAGCGAAAACCTTTGAATTTATTGGTTTTCGCTTTTTACATTATAAAGACGGTTAGCAACATATCGTTACTAAGAAAAAATAAAATGATTTTATGAACGATAAAGCAACAAACCCTAAATCTCCTCAATATCTCCTCAAAATCTCCTCAACACATCAATCTTCTCATTCAAATCAAAAGATTAGATTATACAAGATATTTACTGTAAATGTAATAATATGGTATAATATTGAATGCAAATTATTTTGATTTTGGTGCTGATTTTTAGTACGAACCCTATGTGAGGTGGAGATGACAAAGAATAAAGGAACTCTATACAAAAAGATAATAGCTATGCTGACAATATGCATATACTTAATGGGATTAGTATCGTGCTCTAGAAGAAATGAAGAACCTTCAAACTCTAATCAAATTACGAACAATCAGACAATTGGCACTATAAGTAATCAAGTGAAACCATCGGAGAATTTTTATAAAAGTGTAACGAATAGTCTTATAAACGAGAAATTGGTACGAGGAGTTATGCGATGGAATTGGAAAATAGAATTTGAAATAGATACAAATTTAGAAATTCAAGATATTATACGTAAATTGATAGAAGAGGAAGAAACTCTAGCAGATGGTAGTATGGAAAAGAATATTCTTTCTATTTATTATTGTGCGAAAGGAAGTTCAAAGGATCAAGTAAAGCAATGGAATCTACTAGAAGATGTTATGACTAATATTAGAACTTCCACAACTGTACAGGATTACGTGAATGCAGTTGCAGATTATATTCATAAGTATGGTAAGGATAATTTGTTCTGTATTACCATAGCACCTAATCAAAAAAACACGAAGAAAAACAATGCCTATCTTGAGTTACCAACTCTTTCTATGGACCAAAAATATTATGAGTATAGGGCAGATGATTATAAACAATTTATAACTAAAGTAAATGGTTTTTTCATGCTACTTGGTAAAACGGATAGTGAAGCAAAAGATACAGTAAATCAATTAATAGAATTTGAGAGAAAATTTGAGCTTGCGAAGGAGAAAGCAGGGAAGTACGAGGATAGCGTTGAAGAATATACTACATATACCACGGAGGAACTTGCTAAAATATTCACTAATATTAATATATACGAATTATTGGAGCATATGGGATTAGAACAGGAGCAACAAATTTATACCAAAGAACCAAAAGGACTACTTGAAATGATGAATGAATGTCTAAGTGAAGAATCCCTTCAATTACTAAAGGATTATTCCATGTATTGTATTTATCGTGAGTTTGATTGTGGAATAACATACGAAGGGATAAATTCTCTAGTAACTACGAAAGATGTAGAAGAAAGTTCTGAAGTTGACATCCAGGCAGTATGGACAACAACTCAAGTAATGTCGGAAGAGATTGGGGAACTCTATGCAAGGCAGCATCTATCCGAATCTTCTAGAGAAGATATTAAAGATATGATTCAAAAGATTATCCAACAATATGATAAAAACATAAGTGAATTAACCTGGATGTCAGACATAACAAAACAGGAAGCTAGGAAGAAATTAGCCTCAATTCAAATTGAACTAGGAGCTCCGAAGCAAATACCAGATTACAAAAAAAATGTCACAATAAAATCTGTGAATCAAGGAGGAAGTTTATTGTCTAATTTACTTGAGATTGAGCAAAAGAAGACAATGGAAGCTTACTCTAAATTACGGCAGACAAATTCAGCAATAACTTGGCGTTCTCCAACATACGCCGCGGATGCTTACTATGATGAGCAACGGAATACAATATTTTTACCAGCTGCTAATTTTCAACCACCATTTTATGATGAAAAGGCAGATTATGCTACAAATCTTGGTGGAATAGGAGTGTTAATTGCACATGAAATATCCCATGCATTTGATGTGAAAGGTTCTCGGTATGATAGCGATGGAAATCAAATCAATTGGTGGCTTAAGGAAGATAGGGACGAGTATTTAAAACGGGCACAGCTAGTTGTCGATTATTATAATTCGTTTATGATGGTACCAGGTGTTTATGTGGATGGAGAGATTACGTTAGATGAAAATATCTCCGATCTTGGTGCAATTTCATGTGTGACAGCTTTGCTAACAGAAGAGGAAGATTTTAAAAAGCTATTTACAAATTATGCATATTGTAAAGCAGAGGGTTTTGAGTCTTATTCCCTTGCTTCAGAAGTTTATCTTACGAATGCTCATGCGCACAATGCTATTCGAGTGAATGCAGTATTGAGTTCCAATGAATTATTTTACGATGTATACGATGTTGTAGAGGGAGATGGTATGTATATACCACCAAAAAAACGTGTGGGTATATGGTAGGTTTTATGGTGTGATGAATTATCTTGCTTTAAGATTTGATTAGTTTTTTAAGTTAATTATTCGATGTTGTAATAAAAAATAGGGAGTGAATGTATGAAGCAAAAACAGGGTATAAAAAATTTACTCGCATTCATGGGACTAACAATATTAGTGATCATAGGAATGAGAAGTGTAATAACAGTAAATGCTGCCCTTGATAGTATAGGAGCATCAGAAGATACAAGCCAGAGTAAATTCAAACTAGACAAATCAACAATCATACTAGGGGAAGGATACACAGTTGAAGTACAGACATTGAATACTGCTAGTAAGGTAACATTTAGAAGTTCCAATGATAAAGTTGCAACAGTTGATGAGAAAGGAGTTATAACAGGGGGAGTTTCAGGAAAAGCTGTGATTACCGCAGAAGCTGATGGTTTATATGCATCTTGTACAGTATATGTAAAGAAGGTGGAGATAGAATATATAACCGTAGGGGATACCTTCACAGACATAGAAAAAAGTGCAAGTTTTGGGTATAGGTTTACTCCATATGTTCAGAGTGGTATTAGTTTTGTTAATGCTAGACAACTTCTCTTAGCTTATAGGAAGCTTGGGTATAAGGCCGATGGAATCTATGCAGCAGTACATAGTGATAATTACATAAGAGTTGATGGAGTTGATGAAAATGGAAATATAGTTGGTAGCTATACGAAAAAAGGTGACTTTATGGTAAATATACCAGGGGCAACAGACTTTATTTTAAATAATGTTAAGTCAGGATGTTCGCTTGTACTGTTTCCAACAATGCCAACCATACTCGATAAGGAAGATACGTACCAATTTAATGATTTTACATGGACTAAAATGGAGGATGGCTCCCTACAAGCAGATTATGTAGTGACTGTAAAAGGTTCCTTTATTGACATAGAAGGAGCAGGAATCAAGTGTTATACAGCAGGATATAACATAGTTTCGAAAGAATCGGTAGATGCTTTTACTGGAGCTAGTGAAAAAGTCTTTCTTACTGGTGGATTTCGAGTAGAGGAATCAATGAAGAAAGGAAATATCGCTCCTTTTAAACTAATTGTAACAGCTACCAAAGACTATTATAATACAGAGAATTTGCGCGTATATGGGATAAAAGGTCTTTCTATAAATCAATCGTATTATAAAAACATAGTTAACATAATGAAGAATGTTAAATCAATAGGAAAGGAAAAGTATTACCCAGATTCTTTACCGCTTCGAGATAAGATAACACTTGGTTGTATAGATAAGCTACTTTGGACTGGAGAAAGCGTTATATTCACAACAAGAGAAAATTTAAGGTTAGAGAATAAAAAGCAATACTTTTTAACTGCTAGTAATATTTCGACGTTTTATTTTAGAAGTCAAAGAACTTATGCTCAGCTAATTGAAAAGTGGCTATATGGAATGAGTGCAGCAATTGCAGAAGATGTAATGAGAGAAAAAGGACTACTTAGGAAAGATGAAAGCATGTACAATGACAATGAGCTATTTTTAATAGATTCTCATTCCTACAAGGATATAGAAATGTATTTTGTTACAGATACACAATTAGCATCAGAGAATGAAGCTGTAGGTTACTACTTTATTCGTTTCTTACAAAAGAATTATGGTGAGCAAGTTGTAAAAAGGATCAATGAAAGTATCTTAACAGAAATTGAAGAACCAAGTGATTTTTGGCATAACAAAGAATCCGATAAAAGATGGATTGCATGTGTAAAGAAGAATACAGAGGAAAACGTATTTGAACGATTTAAAGAAGAAATATTAAGTAAAAATTAATAGTGAATAAGGAGATACATATGGCAATGCAACAGTTGAAAAAGTTAGATTTAGAAAAGAAAGAACTAGAGTGGTTATATGTTCCTGATGTCGAGTACTTTGAATATGAAAATTGTAAGAGGTATTTACAGTTAATAATTCCATATAAACGAAACTGGGATGAAAACAAAAAATATCCATTAGTTCTATTTATACCAGGTTCTGCATGGCACAGACAAGAAATGTATAATAGCATACCAGCTCGTGCTGATTTAGCCAAAAGAGGTTTTGCAGTAGCTGTGGTGCAATATCGTGAATCAGAATTGGCTATTTTTCCTGCACAAGTGATAGATGCTATGAATGCTATTCGTTTTATCCCATCGATTGCAGAGATGTTTCATATTGATACTGAGAATATTTTTATAAGTGGGGATTCATCGGGAGGGCATATCGCACTTTTGACTGGCCTTACCGCTGATTATGGTGAACTTGATTTGGAGCACAATGGGTCTTATAATATTAATGGAATTATTAGCTATTGTGCACCGACCGATATGATGCTTTCAGAGGGAATGGGACCGATAGAGGATTTATTAGGAACAGATCATGTATTAAACGTCCCGGAACTTGCCCAAAGTGCATCCTGCGCAACGTACCTATCAAAGGAAAGAAATATTCCACCAATTCTGATGTTTCATGGTATACAGGATGAACTTGTTTCTATAAAACATAGCAGGGATTTCTTTGAAGAATTAAGACAGTTTAATAAAGAGGTAGAGTATTATGAATTAGAAAATGAAAATCATTGCGCTCCAACATTTTGGGGGAATGATGTATTAGATATTGTAGAAAGATTTATAAAAAAGAACTGTAAATAATGCATAACACATTTATTTTTATTAGGTAAAGGGTGGGAATGATAACAGACGTTTAAAATTCAATGAAAGAGGTGTCGATATGTTTAGAGAAATGCGTAGAATAAAGCAGGAATTGTCAATGGAGGAGAGCAAAGCAATCCTCAATAGAGGTACGTCCGGAGTATTGGCTGTTCATGGAGATGATGATTATCCATATGCTGTTCCACTTAGTTATGTACATCATGATTCCAAACTCTATTTTCATTGTGCGTATACTGGTCACAAGATAGATGCTATTGCAAGGAATAGTAAAGTATCTTTTTGTGTGATTGATCAGGATAATGTTGTACCACAGGAATATACGACTTATTTTCGAAGTGTCATTGTATTCGGTAAAGCACGTATCTTAGAAGAGGAAACAGAAAAGAGAAGTGCACTTGAAATATTAGCTGCAAGATACTCACCGGATCATGAGCAAGGGCGTTTACAGGAAATAGAGAAACAATTCAATCATGTTTGTATTGTTGAATTGGCGATTGAGCATATGACAGGGAAAGAGGCAATTGAATTGGTAAAGGAAAAGCAACATAGAAACTAGGCTTTTACCTCCAGTCATTAAAAAAGATTGGCGGTAATTTCCTAGTTTTTATTTATTATTTTTTTCTGCATTTTTATTTACTGTATTTTTTATTTGCTATATATTGCTATATTATTTATTTACTATATTTATTTCATTGGAAAAATATTTGGAGCCATAAATGAAATAAATTGATCAATGCTCATCTGAGGATTAGAATTCCACTTGGTTACTGTGGCTAATATTCCGGAAAGATAAAATTCTGATATTAGCTCTATCTAATAATCACTATATCCATCGGTTTGGATAAAGAAATGGTTCAAGAACGGCCAAAGAATTTCCTTTAATCGAGTTGCAAACTGGGGATCACCATGGTCACTTAATAGTACGACAGAATATCTGGAATAACTCTGCATTAACTCAACAAAATCACCCATATTTTTAGAAAGATCAAAGGTATCATTTTTACGAAGATATTCCATAACTGCAGTCTGTATTTTATCTAGCATATAGTTTTCAATTTGGTTAAGGATGTCATAAACATCCTTATAATATAAATAAAAAGTTCCTCGATTATATCCAGCAAGGTCTGTAATTTCCTTGATGGATATTTTTTCAATTGGTTTTTCGGTATAAAGTTTCCAAAATGCTTCCCTTAAATTTGCTTTGGTTTGTTTCGTGATCTGAGGCTGTTTTTTCATACGAATCCCCTCCTATGAAAATATAATAACACGTTAACATGTTGGCTTCAAGTTACTCAACAATCTGTTTAGCATTGTTTATTGATGAAAATATTCAGGATGTGTATACTGTAATTTAGTCAACAGGTTGTTGAATAACAAAAGGGAGATATACATAGATGGGATACATTGAATTTAATTATATTACGAAAGAATATTCGGAAAGCGAGACATCCATTAAAGCACTTGATGAAGCTACATTTCAAGTAGAGAAGGGAGAGTTTGCGGTTATATTAGGGGCTTCTGGTGCTGGAAAGACTACGGCACTAAACATTTTAGGCGGTATGGATGTCCCAACCTCAGGTCAGATTCTGGTAGATGGGAATGATATAACAAAATACAATAAAAAACAGCTGGTTGAGTACCGACGCTCAGATATTGGATTTGTGTTTCAGTTTTATAATTTGGTACCTAATTTGACTGCTTTAGAAAATGTGGAACTGGCTGTTCAGGTATGTAAAGATGCACTGGATGCTTCGGAAACGATGGAAAAGGTTGGTCTTGCGGAGAGAAAGGGGAATTTTCCAGCACAGCTTTCTGGTGGTGAGCAGCAGAGGGTATCTATTGCACGGGCGCTGTCGAAAAATCCAAAACTACTATTATGTGATGAACCTACTGGTGCATTGGATTACAATACAGGAAAGCAGATATTACAGTTATTACAAGATACATGTAGAAAAGATAAAATCACCGTACTACTTATTACCCACAATTCAGCTCTAGCACCGATGGCAGATCGTTTGATTCGATTTAAAAATGGAAAGGTAATCGAAACCATTCATAATGATAACCCAACACCAATTGCAGAGATTGAATGGTAAAAAGTTACGGAAAGGTAGTTTGTGACAGAATGAGAGGAAATATGAAAGCTTACAATAAAGATATCTGGAGTTCCATTAAAAAAGGGAAAAAACGATTTTTCTCAATTATGTTAATCACAGCTTTGGGAGTTACTATGTTAACTGGAATTAAGGCTGCCTGTGTGGATTTACGTTATTCTGCGGATAAATTTTTTGACCAGCAGAAACTCTATGACATTAGTGTTGTTTCTACATTGGGATTAACAGATGGGGACATCAAGGCGCTGAAAGAACTTGAGGAAGTGTATCAGGTAGAGGGAGCTTACAGCGAAATTGTTTATACACAGAACCGTGAAAAAAAGCAGAGTGCAGAAATAAAAACATTGAAAGAATCAGGAATAAACGTTCCATATCTTATAGAAGGAAAGCTTCCGCAATCAGCTGAGGAGATTGCAGTAACAGAAAAATATTGTTCTGAGACCGGAAAGTCGATTGGAGATACTTTAATTATTGAAGAAAAGATAGAGGAAAGCAAGGAAAGTATAGAAAAGATAGAAGATATAGAGGAAAGCAAGGAAAGTGTAGATAAAGTAGAAGATATAGAGGAAACTGAAGAGGGTGTAGAAGCAGTAGAAGATAGAAAGGAAGATTATAGTGTTGATTTCATAGAGAAGAAACCGAATTTCGTCAACACAACTTATACAATTACCGGAATTGTAACAGATGTTATGGATGTCAATAACAATGATGGAGCAGTAGCATTTCGTTCGACTGCGACCGCAGACTATACCTTTTTTGTAGTGCCAGATGCTGTAAATAGTGATATCTATACAGCAATTTATATGACTTTGAATAATAGCAGTGAGTTACTTTGCTATTCGAAAGAATATGAATCTTATGTAGCAAGGGTAGTTGAAAATATTGAATCCCAGCTAAAAGAACAGCGGGAACAGGCGCGTTATGACGAAATCACGGGTGATGCTTATAAGAAACTTTCGGATGCCGAACAAGAGATGAAGGATGCATTTGTTAAGACAGAACAAGAGATTGCAGCTGTTGAAAAAGAATTTGGAGCTGAAGCAGTTTCAGAAAGCAAAAAAGAATATGAGGTAAAAAAGGCAGAAGCAATTCAGAAGATAACAGATGCCCGTAAAGAAATTGAAGATATTGATAAGCCGCAGTGGTATGTTAAGGATCGTAACGCTTTAAGCGGATATGGAAATATTAAAAGTGATGCTGCAAGTATTGAGACAATCGGGACCATATTTCCGATTCTTTTCTTTGCTGTAGCAATTTTAATAAGCCTTACAACAATTACTAGAATGGTAGAGGAAGACCGTGGTTTAATAGGCACATATAAGGCAATGGGATTTACGGATAGGGAAATTCGTAGAAAATATCTCCTTTATTCCTTTAGTGCATGTCTTTTGGGAGGAGTATTAGGAGACATCTTTGGGTTTATTGTATTACCAAAAATCATTTTTATAATCTTTAAAACCATGTATCTGCTTCCGGAATATCTGTTGCAGTTTGATATGATTTATGGTATTGGAGGAATTTTATTATTTATCATTGGAATTGTTGGGGCAACTATTCTTTCTAGTCATGCGGAATTTAAACATATGCCTGCAGTACTGATGAGGCCAAAATCACCACGTTTAGGTTCGCGCGTTATTTTAGAGTATGTAACACCTGTCTGGGGAAGGCTCTCTTTTTTGAATAAAGTAACTGCTAGAAACTTATTCCGATATAAAAAACGTCTAATAATGACGGTATCCGGAATTATGGGGTGTACGGCACTTGTACTTTGTGGATTTGCTATTAAGGATTCTGTAACTGACTTGATGCCAAGACAGTATGAGAAAACATATTTGTATGACATAATGGCTGTTACCTCGCCAGAGGATAATGAAAAGCTATTATCTTATATATCAGAGGATGAGAATATTACTGACTTTATCAATGTTCAGATTGAATCGGTTAAAATAAAAAACATAGATGGAAGCGAAGAAAAGGTACAGCTAATTGTGGTACCGGAAGGAAAAAGCTTGGAGTCTTATATTCATCTTAGAAATACAGAAGATAAGGTAGTTAAGTTAGATGATAGTGGAATTATGGTAACGCAGAATGCAGGTAATGTACTGAATTTTACTAGTAGTGACACGGTTTATCTACAAAATTTAAAATTGGTACAGGTAGAAGTAAAAGTTACTGATTTGGTGAAAAACTATCTAGGAAACAATGTGTATATGACGCAAAATGTTTATGAAACATTATTTGGTTCCTATGAACCAAATGGTGTATTAGCAAATTTGTCAGATACCTATACAGATCAAGCTGGCTATGTTGATGAATTGGGAGGAAAAGAGGGAATACTCAGTGCTGTTAGTACAAAAAAGTTGAAGGAGGAGTTTACATCCGCTTTTGCATTAATTAATATGGTGGTTTATATCATCATCATTATGGCAGCAGGATTGGCATTTACTGTATTGTTCACACTGTCTACGACGAATATCTCAGAACGTGAGCGAGAACTGGCTACGATTAAAGTTCTTGGTTTTTTTGATAGAGAAGTTCACACGTATGTGAATAAAGAAACTTTGATATTAACGGGAATAGGGATTCTTCTAGGATTACCACTAGGCTATATCCTTGGAAATTGTTTGACATATGCTCTTAAAATGCCATCTATTTATTTTGCAGTAACCATTTATCCAATTAGTTTTCTAATCTCTGCAGTGATATCCTTTGTCTTTGCGTTGTTGGTAGGATTTATTACCGACCGTTCGTTAGATGCAATAGATCCAATCGAGGCTCTAAAAAGCATAGAATAATTATGGAATAGGTGAGTTTGCATTTATTTACTATAAGGATGACTTCTAAAACCCTAATGAATTCGTAATTTGTCAATTGCTCCGTAATAAGGTAGATTATTATTGTATTACAAAAGATGATTAGGAACGGAGATTACAAATGAATGAAATATTACAAGACATTTTAGCAATCATTAGTGTAGTATTAAATGGTTTACCCCAGGGGTTATTGGCACTTAGTTTTGGTTTTGCGTCCATTCCAACTGCGTTTGCGTTTTTTGCAGGAGCAATTGGTAATGTTGTAACTGGTTGCGTAGCACCTATTTCATTCCAAGCGGAAACAATCACATATGCAGGTACCGCAGGAAGGAATAAACGAGAACGTATCTCAATGATTTTTTATGGTGCTGCAATAATGGCATTCATCGGTTTGTTTGGAATATTAACAAAAGTCGTTGATTTTATAGGACCAAACATTGCAGCCGGTATGATGGCGGGTGTTGGTTTGATACTTGCTAAGGCAGCAGTAGATATGTTTAAGAAAGATAAAATAATTGGTGCAGTTTCTGGAGTTAGTGCAGTTCTCATATATAGTTTTACTCAGAATTTAGTATACACAATAACGGTATCCGTAATCTTATCTTGTATCGTTGGTAGATATATGAAAGATAATGACAATTTTATTGTTACTGAGAAAGAAACAATAGAACGTCAGAAATTAACAATGAACGCTCGTGTACTTCGTGGTGCACTTGGTATGGTTTGTTTAAATATTGGATCGAATATATCTTTTGGTGCCATTACAGGTAGTATGGCAAATAAGGAAGTAAATATTGATCATTTATCCGTAATAAGTTCAGTTGCAGATATGGTATCCTCTTTCTTTGGCGGATCGCCAATAGAATCTATTATTTCAGCGACAGGAAGTGCTCCACATGCATTGTGGTCTGGTATTGCAATGATGGTAATCATGGGCTTAATCTTGATCTTTGGATTACTTCCTAAAATCGGTAAATATGTACCTACTGCATCCATTTCAGGTTTCTTATTAGTTCTAGGGCTTATGGTTACAGTTCCTGTAAATGCGGTATCAGCAGTGGCAGGAAATCCAATGGTTGGTGGTGTAGCTATGGGCGTTACTGCGATTTCCGATCCATTCCTAGGAATGCTTGCTGGTATCGTAGCACGAGTTATCTTTGGAGCTTAAAGTGTTAAAGAAAAATAAGTTTACAGGAACCTAAGATAAGGCTTCTTTCATTAAATTTTATGCCACCTTGGGCGGCGGAATAAGAGGTTGATATGAAAACATTCGAATATGAAGTATGTGGATTAAAGAGAGAGTTACCCTATGTAACAATTAAGGAAGATTTGGCGTATGGAAGTTTTGTTGTTATTGGTGATACAGAATTGATTCAAGCTGCAGCAAAAGAATTAGCGAAGCAGATGCTAGACATTGATTATATCATGACTGCTGAGGCAAAAGGAATTGCCCTAGCTTATGAAATCAGTCGTATTTTAAATCATAAATCTTTTATTGTAGCTAGAAAATCTGTGAAATCTTATATGAAAAATGTTGTGTTAGAAAAGGTGAATTCCATTACAACAACATCAGAACAAACATTATATTTGGATGAAGCTGATGCTTGTAAGATAGCTGGTAAACGCGTTTGCTTGATTGATGATGTAATCTCAACTGGTGAATCCTTGGCGGCATTAGAAAGATTGGCAGAAAAGGCAAAGGCTAATGTAGTACAAAAAGCTGCTATCTTAGCAGAAGGTGATGCAGCGAATCGAAAAGACATTTTATTTTTGAAGAAACTTCCTTTGTTTGAGATAACTAAGGATGGTAATTATATTGAATTAGAATAGAGTATTAGGGCTGCCGTTAATGGCAGCCTTTTTTGATATATATAGTTATTTGTGGTACCAAAAGGAAAAAAATCAAATTGGTATATATTGCTAAATGCATATAGTGATGATATACTAGGAATTACTTAATTTTAAACCGAAAAACGAATGATACTATTATTATGACTGTATGATTTGATTCTAATACAGGTTAGGGTGGGATTAGTGAATACAAAAAAACGTAATGTATTGATTATTTTATTATGCATATTTGGCATTATCGCACTTGCTGGAATTGATATTTCAGAATACGGCAAGCTAACAACTGGCTTTAAAGGTGTTGTTGTGTTAATATCCGGTTTAACACTGATACCAGCAATTGTTGAGTTAATAAAAGAGAAGCGTCGATAGGTTCGGGATCATAAACGAAGAGAATTAATCCATAGGTGATTATAAAATGTAGTAGCACCCATAGGGTTAGTATCAGAACATTTAGATTGGTTGTATGGAGAAAACGACATGAATTTTAAAAATTACAAAACTCTTTCTCCAGAAGTGAAGGAGCAAATTAGTAAGTTAAAAGATATATGGTTGAATTGTTTAGGTGAATCTATAATAGGAATATACATTCATGGCTCGATTGCCTTAGACTGTTTTATGGACGATGTAAGTGACATTGATCTATTAATCCTATGTGATAGGAGAATCCACCGAGAGGAAAGGATTCTTATTTCAAAAGAAATTATAAACATAGATGGAAAGCCATCTCACCTTGAAATGTCAGCGATATGGATTAACGACCTAAATCCTTGGAAGTATCCAACACCTTGTCAATTTCACTATAGTGATACATGGACAGAACATTACAAGAAATTGTTGCGTGGTGATATAAAGGATAGTTTTATTGTGGATGAAGATTTCTGTGATTCGGATATCGCTTGCCATGTTCATCTTACAAATCAAAACGGAATATGTATTTATGGAAGACCGATAGAGGAAGTTTTCCCTGTCGTACCAGAAGATGATTTTTGGAATTCAATTAGTAATGATATTAATGAGTATGAATTCGAAGCATATCACCCAAGATATTTTGCTAGCAATATATTAATTCTTGGACGTATCTTATCTTATAAAAAAGAAAAGAGAATACTGTCAAAGTATGACGGGGGTATTTGGGTACGGGGTTATGTTCCTGAGAGATTTCGATATATTATTGATAACGCTATCAAGGAATGGTATTTAGGTGAGAAGGGAATAAAATATATAGAAGAAGATTTACAAGAACTTAAGAGGTTTTTAATCAGCGAAATACAGGACAAATCTTAGGGTTGATTTATAAATCTTGGTAAAGTAATGGTATTGAAGAAAGAATACAAAAGAAAATGAATTACAAAAAACAAAGAAAATAATTGATTAAAGTAGATGAGGTACATACATGTATAACATAGAAGAATTAAATAAAAAGATAGAAGATTGCGCCAAAACGTGGGAAGCTTCTGGCGCAATTGCTATTTACAAGGATGAGAAATGCTGTCATAGGAATGTATATGGCTATGCTGATAGAGCAAAAAAGTTGCCGATTACAGAGAATAGCACTTATTTATTACCCTTTCATAATCGGTTTCTTATGGGATTATGTATTGGTAAGCTAATTGACGATAAAAAACTAAAGTTATCTGATACACTGGATAAGTATATCATAGAATATACCCATGCTTCAAAAATAAGCGTGAAACAGCTTTGTTTAAAGCAGTCTGGTATCCCTGATTTTTTCAATGGTCAAATTATGAAAGAACAACAAGATACTAATGTTTATAAATCTGCGAGCGATGAAAAAAGAAACCTCATGGAGCGAAAGCTTTCTGTTTTTTCATGGTCTTTTAATGAAGTGCTTTCTCGTGTTAATGGAATCAAATTAACCTGTATACCGGGTACGGAGCCAACAGATGATCTTGATAATATGTCAGAAACATTTTTTATTCGAGAGTTAATTGAACGTGCCTCTAAGAAAAGCTTAGGAAACTTTGTGAGGGAGGAAATATTTAAACCCCTAGACATTAGTATTATTTACAATCAACCAGACACAAACCCTTACTCTGTTTATCGGAATACTACATTTTTGGATAGTGAATATGCTCCGGATGAAAATAATACATTTGCTATGTCTTTTGTTGATGCAGAAAAACTTCTGGTGGCTGTTGTAGAAAAGAAGTTATTGTCGGAGAAGGCATGGAAAGCTATTTCTTCGGCAGTTACATTTGGTCAGAGCATCGCCTTTAACTCACTAGATGGTTTACTTAGTGCGCGAGACTTTTGTTACGGTAGTCTGGGATGGAATTGTAATCTTTATGTAGATTGGGATACAAAACTTGGTCTAATCTATCTGACGAATAGTGAGTATATAATAAAACGTACTAGTGAAGGAAGCAGATACTTCTTGAAAGATCTATTGGAAGAAATAGCGGTAGCATTTGTATATCCTAAAAATACGAAACTTGTTCCTTTTAACAAAGACAATCTTTGGGATACTATGAGATTGACAATTAGTGAGGATCAGTTGGAATTCATGAGTAATGCGCAAAGAGCGATATGCATCGCTAGTGCATA
>JAEWHR010000084.1 GCA_023387655.1 Bacillota bacterium | reverse complement strand
GCCCTTTAGGGCTAGCCTGAGAAAGAAGTGCAGTTGGCAAATCCTTCAGGCGCCTTCCGGGCGCAAGCAGGTAAGAGCCCCTTATAGGGGCAGAGCAAACCACCGGCTAAGCCGGTGGTCATGATTATAACATCAGAAAATCTTTTTAATAACTATTATTCTTTCGCATCATATTTCCCAACAGAACCCATATACACAACAAATTCATTATCTTTTTCGTTTGAAGGTTCTGTATTTAAACCTAATAAAGCATCTGCTAATGCTTGATCATATGCTCCAATACCGCACGTTCCGCATCCTATTGCCTCACAAGCCAAGTATAAATTTTGACCTACATGCCCTATATCGATCAAGCTATATTTCTGAGCTTTATTTGTATAACGCCACTCGCTACGATAAGGGATTACAGTCCATACAAAAGTTACAGCACAAGTTCCTACAAAAGTTTGTCCACAACATGCTTCTGACACTCTATCCATTTGATTTACAAGAGAACCTAAGAATTCCAACCTATGCTCGATCGCTACATAATGGTATCTCCCTGGTTCCAACCCCTCTACATTATTTACAAAGAGATACGTTTCAAATGGATGTCTCGCTCCAGCAGATGGAACCGTACGAATGGTAGCCTTATTCTTATTACCTATAATATTTTTAACTCCTTGTGTTGTCCATAATAAAAAAGATAATTCCTTTAATGTTAATGGTTGTTTATTATATGCTCTTCGACTATTTCTCTGGTTCATAATATCAAAAAAACTATTATTAACAATTACATCTTCAAAATCCTTTGGTAAACTGATTGACTTTGCACTAACATAAGCCTTATCCATGGCTGGTTGTGGTAAACCTTGCTGTTGATCAGAAGTTATCTCTTCATCCAGTGCTGTATATCCTTTCATGACTTCTCTTAAATCAATAATATCCATTTTAATTACCTGCTTTCTCCTTTTTCATTTTATGTAGCATCCTCACTTATTTTAATGGTTTTATACTATAACGAAAAATTCTTACATCAATATGCTTTTTCAAACTCTTAAATATTTTTCCCAGAATTTATCTGATTTTCATCTGGTTACCATCTGTTTTTTTCACAATCGCCTCATAGTAATGATTCCCAGTCACGCTCGGCTCCGACATAATAGAATAGCCATTTTCCATTAATTTTTAAAGTTCTTTCACTATAACTACAATAGCATATTCTGATCAGAAGGTGCAACATGTAAATGCTGATTATAAGCTTAATTATATATAATACTATGTATTTTTATAGTTTGCTAAATCCTCAATATAATATCATTAAAAAGTTTTACATTAAGTTAAAGAAAATTAAGACTCACTTCAGCCGGTGGTTTATTTTTATTTCGATACCACCATATTAGGCTATCTATGCTAATTAGCAAAGATAGCCCAATATAAAAATAATTTTTCTCCTGACAACTAGCCTTTCCTTTCATATTAAAAGACAGTATTTATTACATGATTTACCATGGTGTACGCATCTGCAACGGTCTTGTAGAAATCCATTTGACCTAATGAACTAATATTACTTATTAAATAACTACCTACTCTTTCACACAATCAAATAGTAACATAATCCATATATTTTGTAAATATTTAACATCATAAGTAAAGTGATCTAAAAGAATTTTTACATACGAGACTTAGCTCTTTAAAATGCCCCCTTGTCAAAGACTCCATAAGCCTCGACTGTAATTATTATAAAAATATAATAAAAACGGACCCTCTAAAATAGAGTAAGTTGAATTTGAGGAATATCCTTTTTTTCAACTGTCTATCTTATAGGGTCCATTTAATTAACTATAATCTCTTTTCGTTAAATATTCAGATTAAATTGCATTCTATCTCAATTTCTTAGTATTTACTCATATCTAACGTAGTCTACTTCTACATAGCCTCCGCCTTTTACTGTATTGTCATGATTACAGAAGACACCATTTTTAACGCCTACCCATCTTCCTGCTTTTGCATTGATCGTAAACGCTTCCTTATATTCTTCTCCATCAAGGCTATAAGACATCGTAATTGTTTCCTGAGGAATATGTTTTACCGGAATATCCATTTCCATATTATCGATATATCCTATGCACTTCACTTCATACTTAAAGAAAACTGTCTTTTCTTTATCTTTAAAATCGCTTTCTGCTAATGAAATGCTTACTTTATTCTGATCTCCATAAGAAATATCACAATCAAAGTTCTGAACTCCAGTAATCTTCTCAATCGCATAAGAACCATTCTTTTTGCTAACTGCCATAGCACAATATTCCATACCTAAGGATACAACTCCAGCAGTGTCTCCATCCTGTAATCCTGCAAAACTCATTTTAGTAATACAAGAAAATTCAGGTGCTGGCCACTTTTGTAATAGAAGATTGCGATAATCACATACTGGACGTAATGGTACAGAGGATACCGCATGTAACTTTATTTTTGAATTACCTAATTCATACCAACCATCTTCTGGATTCGAATTCCATTGCCATTGTAAGCCAAGGCTATTTCCTTCAAATTCATCCGTCGTATCTGGTTCACATACTGGATATAATGGATTATTTTTAAGTTCTTCCTCCGTCTTACCAATGTTAGGTTTCTTATACTCCATTACTGGTTCGCCGTAGTCATTACCCTCTTTATTTACTCCAATAATTGGCCATCCATTCTCCCAATGCATTGGTTGAAGATGAACAATTCTTCCTGCTGCATATACATCTTGGAAGTGTAAAAACCAATCCTCACCGGTAACCGTATCAACCCAAGCACCTTGATGAGGTCCATTTACTAGAGTATCTCCTTGCCTCATAACAACCTTATGCTCATAAGGGCCAAATACATTCTTGGAACGAAGTACTAACTGCCATCCAGTCTTAACACCACCAGCTGGCGCAAAAACATAATACCAGCCATCCTTCTTATGCATCTTAGGACCTTCGGCTGTCACATTACCATTGGTATCGCCATCGAAAATTCTTACTTCTTCTCCAATGAGTCCCATACCATCTGGTTGCATTTCTACCATATGAAGAACACTCTTATATCCAATACGACTCTTTGCAACACCTGCAACAAGATACGCTTTTCCATCATCATCCCAGAAAGGACATGGATCAATCCAGCCTGCGCCTGGTCTGATATTCACTGGCTCACTCCATTTTCCAAATGGGTCCTTCGTTGTAGTCATATAGATTCCCTCGTCAGGCATTGGGAAACACACATAATAGGTACCTTCATGATATCTAATTGCTGGTGCCCATACACCACATCCATGCATTGGATTTCGATATCGAAACTCTGGAATTTTATCTAAAACATAATTCACAACTTTCCAGTTTACAAGATCCTTAGAATGAAGTAACGGTAAAGCTGGTGCATTGCAAAAACTAGATGCAACCATAAAATAATCGTCACCTACTCTTATTGCATCCGGATCAGAATAATCTGCATAAAGCAATGGGTTCCTATAGTTACCATTTCCTAAATCTGCTATCCACATAATGTCCTCCATAGTCGCTTACGTATAATTAATTTAATCACTATACTATATTACACTATTGTCATTAAATTATCTATAGTTGTTGCAAATATTTGATAGAATCATAAAAAATTAGTAGTATTCTACAGTAAAAAGAATACTTGTCTATCATAATTTTTTGAAAACAAACTGAATACAATACTTCTTAAATAGTAAAAAAGTCATTTTAAATCGGACTCTTCAAAATTATAAATTTTAAATAAAAGAGCTCCTGCTTCTCACTGTCTACAAGCAGTGGAAACAAAAGCTCAAATCCTTATGTACTCCGCTGAATGAACTAACCTAAGCAAAATTAAATGCCTTTGATTAGTTCATCCAACTAATTTTCTACGAAAGACATACAAGAAGTTCAAAAACAAATCTTGAAATGTTGTGTATCAAATACTTCTTGTAACTTATCATAATCTAGACTTAAAAAGAAATTCGTAATTAGCGCACTACAATATTGTAGATTCTTCCTTTTACGTAAATTTCCTTAACGATTGTTTTTCCCTCTAAAGCAGCCACTACAGCAGGATTTGCATGAACTTTTTCCTTAACTGAAGCTTCCTCTTCCTCTGGAGCAATCGAAACGGTTGCTTTGACCTTACCGTTAAACTGTACAGCAATTTCAATCGTAGATTCAATGGTTTTCTCTTCGTCCCAGGTTGGCCATTCACTTTGATATAAATGTCCAGGGAAGTTCATGATCTCCCAAAGTTCTTCTGTGATATGAGAAGCAACTGGATTCATTAATTGAATTAATGTTTTAAATTCTGCCTTAGTTACACTACCAACACGGTAGAAATCATTTACCAGTGCCATCATTGCTGCTATTGCTGTGTTAAATTTTAAGTTTTCGTAATCCTGACTTACCTTCTTAATTGTCTGGTGCATCTTGGTTTCTAGTTCAGCAGAGTAAGCATCCCCTTCTACTACCATGTCCTGTAATTTCCATACACGGTCAAGGAAACGACGGCAACCTTTCACACCTTCATTACTCCATGCCGCACTTAAATCAAATGCTCCGATGAACATTTCATAAGTACGAAGGGTATCTGCACCAAACTCATTTACAATATCATCTGGATTAATAACATTTCCACGAGATTTGGACATCTTCTCGTTGTTTTCTCCTAATATCATACCATGAGATGTTCTTTTTTGGTATGGTTCAGGAGTACTAACCAATCCTTGATCATATAAGAACTTATGCCAGAATCTTGAGTAAAGTAAATGTAAGGTTGTATGCTCCATACCACCGTTATACCAATCTACAGGCATCCAGTAATCAATTGCTTCTTTGCTAGCAAATTCCTTATCATTATCAGGATCAATATAACGTAAGAAATACCAAGAAGAACCAGCCCACTGCGGCATGGTATCTGTCTCTCTATGCGCTTTACCACCACACTTTGGACAGGTAGTTTCTACCCAGTCCGTCATTGCTGCAAGTGGAGATTCCCCATTATCCGTAGGCATATAACTATCTACTTCTGGTAACATTAATGGTAATTCGCTCTCTGGAAGTGGAACGAAACCACAGTGATCACATTTCACCAATGGAATAGGCTCTCCCCAATATCTTTGACGGGAGAATACCCAGTCTCTTAACTTAAAGTTAACCTTCTTAGAACCAATGCCTTTCCCAGTTAACCATTCAATCATTTTTTTCTTTGCATCTGCAACTTCAAGACCATCTAAGAATCCAGAGTTTACTAATTTACCTGTATAGGTATCGGTGTAGGCTGCTTCTTCCACATTACCACCTGCTACAACCTCAACAATTGGTAAATCAAACTTCTTAGCAAAATCCCAGTCTCTTTCATCATGAGCTGGTACTGCCATAATTGCACCGGTTCCATAAGTCATTAATACATAGTCAGAAATCCAGATTGGGATTTCTTTTCCATTTGCAGGATTGATTGCAGTTAAACCATCAATGCAAACACCGGTCTTTTCTTTTACTAATTCGGTACGCTCGAAATCAGATTTCTTCGCTGCATTTTCACGATATTCTACGATAGCATCAAAGTTCTTAATATCCTCTTTATACTTCTCAAGGATTGGATGTTCTGGAGAGATTACCATATAAGTTGCACCAAACATCGTATCTGGTCTTGTAGTATAGATTCTTAAAGAATCCTCTTTTCCAGCAATAGCGAAATCTACTTCAGCACCTTCACTTCTGCCAATCCAGTTTTTCTGGGACACCTTAACTTTATCAATGTAATCAACCTGATCTAAGTCTTCCAATAACTTCTCAGCGTATTCTGTAATCTTAAGCATCCACTGGCTCTTAACACGGCGAACAACTTCTCCACCACAACGCTCGCAAACACCACCAACAACTTCTTCATTTGCAAGACCTACCTTACAAGAAGTACACCAGTTAATTGGCATCTCAGACTTATAAGCTAAACCTTTTTCAAATAATTTTAAGAAAATCCACTGAGTCCATTTATAGTATTTAGGATCTGTAGTATTTATTTCACGACTCCAGTCAAAAGAATATCCTAAGGACTTTAACTGATTCTTAAAGTTTTCCACGTTATTCTTTGTAACAATCTTTGGATGAATCTGATTCTTAATTGCATAGTTTTCTGTAGGAAGACCAAACGCATCCCATCCCATTGGATAAAGCACGTTATATCCTTGCATTCTTTTCTTTCTAGCAATAATATCAAGAGCAGTGTATGGTCTTGGATGACCTACATGTAACCCTTGTCCTGATGGATATGGGAACTCAACCAATGCATAATACTTAGGTTTTGTTCTATCACTACCAACCTTAAAAGCTTCCTCGTCATCCCAAATTTTCTGCCATTTTTTCTCAATCACTTTTGGATTATAAGTTTCTGACATAATGTTCTCCTTTTCTTTATCGCATAACGCAATTTGTAATAGTAAATGATAAATAAAATAAAAAAACCTCCTCATCTCCAAATCTAGAGACGAAGAGGCATAATCACCTATACGCGGTACCACTCTAGTTCAAAACAAATAACTTTGTTTCACAAATAAATTTTGTTTTACAATAATTTTTGTTTTACAATTAAATCTGTTTTGCACTTAAATTCGATAACGGGAATTCCCGTCGGAATCTACTAAGAAAGTGTTCGATAATCATTATCTGAACAAAAAAATCTTTTAACATTTCAACCCCGAAGCTCCAAGGCGAGTTCAAAGACTATCCTGCCATCTCACACCAACCGATGACTCTCTGAAAGGTTTTATCCTCTACTACTCCTCTTCACAGCATATAAACTATATTTTTTTTAATTTTATCACGAATTGATTCTTTGTCAAGGGGGTATTTACTCAACAATAAACACTTACATGATTATTATCATCAGATACGAGCGAATTTAAACTTAATTAAGTTTAAGTTACATCATGCACACAAACGTATCGCGTGAAAGATGTATCTTTCACGCGATACCAAGTCCTTTCTTGTTTCTTACTTTCAATCCAAAAAGTTTTCGCTCAAGAATTCATCCGTAAAAATAGCTTCCAGATACCTCTCCGGCTGCTTTATAAATTCTGAAAAGGATACTGGAAATTCTCCATACCAGTCATGCTCATCCTCAAAGTAGGAAAGGCATTTTTTGACAGTATATACAGGACTGGGGTGGCATATAGGTATTCCAAAGAAAGCGTCTTAGCTTTCGGAGGATTACCTATATGCCACCCCAGTCCGTCAAATTCAGAAACCTTATGGTAAAATGCTACCCTTGATTCGCCCAATCCGCTGGATACGTCACATAAATAAATCTTGCATAATTCGGTACAGAAAACTTGATAGAAGATCCTTTCGGAATTAAAACTAACTCCCCTGCGTTCGCAGTTGCTGTCTTTCCATTAATGACAATATTTAAAGTGCCTTCAATTACATAATCTATTTCATCGTAATTGAGCGTCCAGTCAAACGTAGTTTCTTTCATCTCCATAATACCACATCCTAATCTAGGACTTTCCTCTAAGGAAAACAAATCTTTGGTATACACTACATCCCCAGGTTTTCCGGTATCCATCAAATCATTTTGTGATACTCGTATCGAAGGGACTTTCACAGAAATAATTCCTTCTTTTAATTTATTTCTACTAAAGTCTGCAGTGCCACTTCCTAGTTTCTCCATTAAGATGTCACGTATCATGCTCTCTATTGTTGAACGATTTACTTCCATCTGCCTATTCCTTTCGTTATTCACATTGCTCCTGTATCTTATCTATAAATGATGAAATGTTTTTATCAATCTGCTATAGTAAGTTAATTTTTACTGAAATAGACCTATTTCACATCCTGATGTTTTAATGTCTTATTCGCAATAAAGATTGCAACAAATAAAGCAGTAATACCACCAACAATCTTACCAACAATCATTGGTAAAATCATTGTGGAGTTAAAACCAGCCGTAAATCCAAGGTGATCACCAAATACAAAGGCTGCGGAAACTGCAAAGGCAACGTTAATGATTTTACCTCGGTTATCCATGTCCTTCATCATATCAAACATTGGAATACTATTTGCCAAGGAAGCGACCATACCAGCTGCTGCAACATCATTCATACCAAGCAATTTACCTAGCCCCATTAACGGTTTTCTAAATACTTTCGTTATTACATATACTAGTGGGAATGCACCTGCAAGAACGATACAAATATCAGCAACAATTGTGAAACCTTCACTAATAGGAGCCATACCTTTAATAATCGTAATACCAGTTAATTGCTGTACAATACCAACTGCTAAACCAAAGGTAATAACCGCGACAACTAATTTGCCAAAGATCGTAAACCCTTTGATCATACCATTTTGAAATCTCCAAAGACCAAGGGCAATTAAGATAGCTATAAGAATTATCGGAATTAAGTTTCGAATAACCATCATAATTGGGAAACCAGCAACCAAACCACCAACAAAGGCTCCAATTGGAATTGTAATTACACCAGCTAATACACCCGTTGCTAAATACTTTCTATCCTCTTCTCGAATAATTCCAAGACCAACTGGTATCGTAAATACGATGGTAGGACCAAGCATCGCACCAACAATTAAACCTCCAAATAATCCTGCTTCTTCTGTTTCTGCAAGTGCTTGTGCCAGTGGTGCGCCACCCATATCATTTGCTAAGATTGAACCAGCAAACATCGCTGGGTCAGCACCTAAGAAACTAAATACCGGAACTATAACCGGCTTTAAAAGATCAGCAAGTACTGGTGCAAGAGCGATAATACCAACCATTGAAATCGCTAAGGATCCAATGGCAAGAATACCTTCTTCGAATTTTTCTCCAAGACCGAACTTATTACCAATAATTCGGTCGATTGCGCCAAGTACTGCAAATACAACCATGATATAAACAATAATCTCATTTACACTCATAAAATTCCTCATTCTTGCGCACGTTGTTTGCGCTTAACAAGTTTGTGGTGCGCAAGCACAAACTTGCGTGTGAAAATTCTTTCTATTTTCACACTACCTCCTTATCGTTTTAATAAATTCTCTAAAATATCTTTGCTTGGAGAAGGAATTATTGCTATATTTTCTCGTTCCCCTTCACTTAACAGCTTTTTGCACTCAGATATCCCATGTTCGATACTGCTAACAGAACCCGTTACAGCAAATACTAGTTTACCTCCAATAAAAAAAGCCAGATAAATGCGTAGTATTCTAACATCAGCTGCTTTTAGTACAATATCCAAAGCCCTTATTCCGGTACAAACCTTTCTAGTCTCAACGATACCAACCGCATCCAAATTTTCTATAGGATCATACCTGGATTTTATTCCTTCAATAATCGATGGTGATACCGCATGAACTTTAAAACTATCAAATAACGTTTTACCAGCGATACTAACCCCATAATCTATTGCAGTGTCTACTTCCCCTTCATCTCCAGAAACGATGATGAGAAACTTTCCTGGACAAATTGTTTTAAAATATATAATTTCTACCTCAGCCTTTTTTACAATTGCATCTGCTACATACATTCCTCGGCTGATACTAATAAACTCCAATGCACCGATGCTTTTATTCATACTCTTCTACCACTACAGAATCAACAATTCCAACAATCGCTGCATCTACTGGAGAACCAGATACCGATAAAGCATACCGTGCTGAGCCTCCTCGAACTACAAGAACCTGATCTCCTGCTCCTGCACCTACCATATCCGCAGCAACAACTAACCTATTGCTTGGCTTCTCGTAAGCATCGGTAAGCTGTACTACCAGTAGCTTATGTCCGTTTAATTTTTCATCTTTTTTGGTAGCCCAAACGCTCCCGATAACCTTGCCAAGTTCCAATTAACTGCGCCTCCATCACATTTTTATAAATCGCATTCGATGTGCTCTAGCATAATCGAGAGCACTAGGTGTTATAATACTACCCTTTTCGATGCATATCACTGTTTGTGATTTCACACTTAAATCCATTAAGTCTTTTTCTAATATTAGTTTTTTCTTAAGCTCTATTTGTACTTCTGATGCTTCACTGTTACTCATCGAGTTACTTTTAGCATCTCCTGATTGTTTACGAAGAACTGTTTGTTTTACCTGTCTATCACAAGATGGAAATTCACTTTCCGTTGTAAAATAAATACCATATTGTTTTAAGCACTCCTCATACTCTAACAACTTACGATAAAAAGTTTTATGTGCAGTTGCCTTGTAGGAACGGTATTCTAGTCCCTCCTCAAGCACAAAGATTGATTTTCCAAGCAAGTGAGCATATCGTATGGCTTCTTCTAAGTTCCCATCTCCACATAATAATGCAAGATTAGCTAATTGTTTTGCGGTAACCGCTGTTATTAAAATTACCTCTGCACAGGAAACCATAGTTTGAAGTTCGACTACCTTTTGGTTACCCCCGATATCTGGAGTTAACAAATGATATCCTTTTGTAATCGCCTCCGAAAGAGGGTAAGGTTCGTCCGATAACACTAACAATGTTTTTTTGTGTATACAGGTATTTTCATATTCAGTCAAACGATGAAGAACTTCTTTCGTAATTTCAGTTATTATTTCTTCCATAATATCTTCATACATATACTCAACTCTTTTCTTTTATAAAGATATCTCTTACGTTTCATTGACCTATAATATCTTTTAATAAGATCTAGCTATCCCTATTTCTAGAGTTATACAATTATATTGATTCCTTTTAAAAAACCCTAAGATATTTCTGAAAAAATTTAGTAAACATCCTACTCTTCCACAATAATCATACCCTTGGTATCTTTCGTGTAACCGCAGGCATTTGCCTCGTCATAATCAATATGCATCGCTGTGCTAAAGTTTTTATCAACTCTTATATCTACCTCTTCTAAAATCACAGGACGTTCTCCAAAAACTTTAACTTTTACTGAGTCACCGTTTTCCACATGAAAACGTTTTGCATCTTCTGGAGTTATATGAATATGACGTTTCGCAACAATAAGTCCTTCCTTTAACTCTATAGACACACCATTTTTAGGATTTGTTATTTTTATACCAGGAGTACCCTTAATATCACCGCTAAGTCTAACAGGTGCTTTCGTACCTAGTGTTAGTGCATCCGTAAGTGATATTTCAACCTGAGACTTACTCCTCTCTGGTCCTAACACTACTACATTTTGAATGGAGTTTTTAGGTCCTGTTATCGTTACTCTTTCTTCGCAGGCATATTGTCCTGGCTGCGACAAATCTTTTACTGGAGTAAGCTGATAATTATTACCAAATAATGCGTTAATATCTTCTCTACTTAAATGAACATGTCTTCCGGATGCTTCTACTAAAATAAATAACTGCTCTTTTAGTTCTTTAATTACTGCATCAACAATTGTTTCTATATTAATTTTCGCTTCTGCTAACATACATAGCCTCCATGCTGCGACTATTTTTAGGAGTAGTTAGAGTAAAAGATTTATCTTTCACTCTTCCTCATTTCTACGATTCATCATATTTACCAGTTAGGTATTTAAACATCATAATCCAAAAGAAAGACGACAGACGATTAAATGCTCTAATAATGTCTTCTCTAGTTACCGTTCCATCTTCTGCTTTAAATGCTTTAAATGCTACAATCTCGGTCTTTCTTGCAAGTGTTCTTAGTTTATTTAAATATGCGGTCATCTCACCATGTTGATAGGTTGGAAGAAAATGTTTCATACCAAAATACTGACTTGGATGATAGGATTGTTCCCTCAGATCTTTTTCATTTAAACCAGCTAACATAAAATCTCCGACTGTTTCACCCGTGATTTCACATT
>JAEWHR010000232.1 GCA_023387655.1 Bacillota bacterium | reverse complement strand
GTTTGCCTTGAAACATCTAATATCTCAGCAAGGTCATCTTGAGATAAGTTTCTCTCACTTCGAAGTTTATATATTCTTTCACCAAGATTCATAGAGAAGTTCTCCTTAATTGTGTAATGACCATATTATAGCATATTTACAATATTTAGGATACCAGGTCTACGCAGAAAGAAAAAATATTTCTTTTAAGAAAAATAGCACTCAAATTTCGTGAGTGCTATATCTCAATTAAAAAAATAAAGTTTATTTATCTAAACGTCAAAATGTATTTTTAAGTTTTGTTTAAAATAAAGTTCAATTTCAAAATATTTTCAGTTATTTTCAATAACTAAAAATTTTTGTACTTTATTTAATAGTCTCTCTAAACCTTGAAAATACTAACAATAGTAGATAAAGTACATTATTTTGAAAATAGACTTAATTTTGAGATGGATTTTATTTTTTCGAAGAATAAAGTCTATTTTACAACTTACTTTCCCTTTAGAAGGAGAGTAGAATAAAGTTCAATTTTGGAAACTTTACATTTACTTTTTTTAATCTACAAAAAAAGGTAGAGATTTGGGTGATTTGATTTTACATAAAGATGGTTCGAAATTAGAAACATTAATGACTATTCACACGATGCCCTTGTATTATATGGTAATATATGTTAGTATATTAATTTAATTTCAAAAAAGATATTAGGAGTTGGAATATATATGAAATCAATCATTGTTTAAGGAGTAAATATGCTAACACTTAAAAATGTATCAATGTATTATCATAGTGGACAAATCGTAACAGTTGGACTTAGTGATATTTCTCTCACATTAAAAAAAGGAGAATTCGTGGGTATTACTGGTGCCAGTGGTAGTGGGAAGTCCACCCTGTTAAGTATCATCAGTATGTTGTTTCCTTACCAGGAGGGTGAGATTCTATATGAAGGACAACCAAGTTCATTTTTTGATGATAGGGACAGAGAAGATTATCGTCGCAACCATATAGGGATTATATTTCAGAATTATAATCTGATGGACAGCTATACTGTATTAAAGAATGTGGAAAGTGCAGTGTTAGTAACGGGAATAACCAAGAGAGAAGCAAGAAAAAAAAGCCTTGAAATCCTGCGTCAGGTAGGTATGGAGCATTTTAAAGATAAGCGTGCTACAAAGCTATCCAGTGGTCAAAAGCAAAGAGTCTCCATTGCCAGGGCTTTAGCAAAAAATCCTGAAATAATAATTGCTGACGAGCCTACGGGTAACCTGGATAGTGAAAATGGCAAGCAAATCATGGAGCTATTAAAGGAGCTATCAAAGGAACGTCTAGTAATCATGGCAACTCACAACCTGGAAGAAGCCTCGGACTATATTACCAGAAGAGTTCAGTTGCAGGATGGTAAGGTTACTGCTGATGTACAGATGAGATCACAAAGTGAACAATTCATAGAGAATGATACCGTCGAACAATCATCAGATTCATCCAAGGAACAAATATCCTTCATGAAACAAGACTCCTCCATGGAAACTAACATCTCTGAGAGTTTAAACTCTTATATAGAGCAAGACCAGTATGAAGGCCAAAAACAGAGTATTAAGCCTGCGTCAGATTCGAATGTTAAAAAGCAAGAAGCTATGATATCCTTGCGTTTTGCCATTCTTAATATGATAGCTCAACCCAAGAAAAGTATATTGATCTTTGTTTTTATGCTGTTTACTTCCTTAGCCTCCTTTTTCTTTTTAGGCTCCATTTTATCCAATATGGACGATACCTGGGCGAAATATTATGATAATTCTGCCTTCTTGAATGGGGACAGAACCAGGATTGTAGTGTGGAAAACAGATAACAACCCAATGACCAAAGAGGATCTGAGTAATTTTTATTCGATGAAGTATGTAAGAGAAGCTGATCTATATGATCTTGCCAATGACTGCAATTATTACTGTGAATATGATGAAGATTATTATATCAAATACACAACGGTTGAAGTGAAGCAGGGGATAGAGGTAATTGGAGTTTTTGAAGAGCAGAATCCATTGTTTTTAAAGCGTAACAAATTCATGCGTTCCAGTACATGCTTATCTGAAGAGGATCTGGTGACTGGAAGACTGCCACGTAGTGCTAATGAGATTGTTTTATATACCAGGGACCATTCCCTGCTAGAAAGTAATAAAACCTTCTATTTTTCCAATCGTAATGATTGGGGAGAAGGGCATTATGTGACTATGGACATGACCATAGTGGGTATTTTAGCAGAAGCAACTTCACAGGTTTATTTCTCAGAGCAGATGTCTTTAGCAATGAATGCAAATAACAATGATAAAAATAGTTATCTTGTCTACAATAATATAAACTTAAATGGAAAAAAGGAACAGCGATATTTTAAGACCTTTGTATTTGTGGATGATAGCCTAACCAGTCTAGATGAGATTGTTGTGTCAAAAAGAATCGCATCTCATATGGAATCAGTGGAAGATAAGATGAGGTTATATCGCTCCTTCTCAGAGCAGGATTTTACAGAACAAATAGTTACTGCTGTAGGAGAAAAACAGGATTCTTCAAAACAAGTGATTAAGATTAGTCAGGAGTTATTTGAAGATATGTACTCTGATGTTGTTTCAAGGCAGGCATCCCTTTATATTGAAGATTATGCTTATACGGATGATGTGCTAAAGGAATTAAAGGAAGCAGGCTATGAAGCAGTAAGTCCTTTTCGAACTAGTTCTTTGACCTATAATCCAACCAAGGTACAGGAGCGATTGTTTACCCTCTTTTTATCCACAATTTCATTAATTAGTGTATTTATCTTAGAAATAATGGTCCTGAGTGCATTTCTTCATTTTAAGAGAAAGGATTTTCAGATACTGACCTCCATAGGGGCTAACAGTAAGATGGTACGTTTGATGAATCGATATGAACTAGCCATCCATGAGGCAATTGCCTTAGCTGCGTGTTTCCTTATAGTTTTGATTATGAAGCTGAATCAGGTTTCTTATATCAACAGGATATTTTTGTATTATAGGTATTATCATTACGTCATCTTACTGTTTGTAAATCTGATTGCAACAGGCTTATTGATATTAAAATGTAACCATTCCATGGTAAAACGTTCAAAAAGGCATCGTAAATAGGGAGAAAGAAAAAGCTACATATCAAACCAATTGATAGTATGTTTTTTTGGGATAGGAAAATGATGAATAAGAAAGAAATTTTAATCCAAGCCAACAAATTACATAAATATTATAAAAATGGTCAGGAAGGTTTATTACACGTAATCAATGACACCACAATTTCCTTCGAAAGAAAGGGATTGGTCTGCTTATTAGGGGAAAGTGGAAGTGGCAAGACTACCTTATTAAACACCCTTGGAGGCATTGATAATTTTAAGTCCGGGAGTATTCAGGTAGATGATGTGCTTATCTCGGGAAAGATGGATCGTAAGACAGAAAACCTTAGGAATGAGAAGTATGGATATGTATTTCAAAACTACTATCTGTTAATGGATGCAACGGTATATGAAAATCTTCATATTGCCATGGGCATATTCGACATATCGGAAGAAGAAAAAGAAGAACGTATCAACTATGTTTTAAATGCTATAGATATGAGCCGTTTTAAAAAGCGACCAGTTACCATGCTAAGTGGTGGTCAACAGCAGAGGGTTGCCATTGCAAGGGCATTGCTGCGGACCCCTTCCGTTATATTTGCAGATGAACCTACCGGAAACCTGGATGAAGCAAATACATTGCGTATTATGGGCATTTTAAAGGAAGTATCCAAACATTGTCTTGTGATTCTGGCAACTCACGACAAGCGAATTGCTGATTTCTTTGCCGATCGAATCATTCGTATACAGAATGGAAAAATAGTTGATGACAAACAGATTACAGGGGATAGAACCTATTACTTTTCAGATGATAAAAACTTTTATTTATCAGAGTTTCAGAAGGTTGAACTTGCTGGTTATATGGACAGCATAAGGAATAAGAATACGATAAAAGACAAGAATGAAATAAAAAACAATGAAATAAAAGACTATGAAATGAAAGATGAGAATTTCAAGACTCATAGTGATCTGGAAAGTGAAGAAAAATCAAAAGTACAATATTATGCAAAGGAAGATGAACCGTTAACCTTAACTGTGATTCGGGAAAATGGGCAACTTTATGTAAAGTCACCCAGAGGCGAGCATATTGAGGTCCTAGGACAGAATGTAGACATTCAACTGATCGAGACAGAGCGCAAACCAATTGGTCTGGATCAAATGAATGAGCTGGATTATAATCTAAAGATTCTAAAAGCTGAAAGTCATATTGGCCTGGTTTTTAAAGAAGTCTGGAGACAAGCGATTGTTAATATAAGCAAAATGAAGCAAAAGCTGATATTGCCCTGTGTGATAATGTTAATCACTGCAATTCTTGTAACCATTGCAGTGAGTGATTATAAAACCCTGTCTACCATTAACAAACAGGATTTTATTAATACAGATTCCAGATATCTAAAGGTGACAGTGGAAAGAGCAGATGGAAGCCCTTATAGTGTTTTTTCCTCTACTTTTAAGGAATTTACCAGATATTTTGAGGAAAATGTACCAGGTAACACCCAACTATATGCTTCATTTAATGCAGTCAGCCATTACTATTATGAGGGCGTTGAACAGATTGAAGATATGTCTGATACATTTTATGGATTTTCCTATGTACCACTGGATTATCTGAAGGAAGAGGATCTAATCCATGGAAGAATGCCAATTGCGCCCAATGAGGTGGTGGTGGACAGATGGGTGTTAGAAAACTTTATGGACAGAGAAACCATCCTTTCTAAATCCATCACTGATATAACAACCTTTCTGAATCAAGAAATTGAGATAGAGAAGAAAAACTATTCCTTAGTCATTGTTGGAATCTGCGATGCAGGTAATCCAAGCCTGTATGTTGATAAGATCGCAGGACTTGGGATAGCCATTGGGGGAACGCTGGTAGCTAGTCTGGAATCTCTACAGAAGCTATATCCAGAATACAAAGATGTGAAATTAGGTTCCCACGAGGTATTAGTAAATGAACAAGTGCAAGGGACTTCCGTTATTAATGGAAAGTTTAGAACCATGGCGGGATTAGAATATGAGGTAGCGGGTGACTTCCCATCGGAATTCCCAGTGCGATTTGTAATTGCAGAGGATAGTTATAGTGAGATGCTTATGACCCTAATTCATTATTGCAGAATCTTTTCAGTTTTTACTGATGATAAGGAGGCTGTGAAACAATTTATCGATGAATTACCAGAGGAGTATACCAACTATATGAGGATTAGAGTAGAGGATCGATATACAGAACAGATGGCTACCTATGAAGAAGCTCGTACTCAAAAGTTGGATGCAAGAGTCATTGTAACCATTATGATTTTGTTAATGTCATTTGTTGTTTTATATATCAGTATGAAAAGCAATGGGATACAGAACATGAATCGTATCTGTGTATTCCGAATATTAGGTGTAAGCAAATCATCCATACTCTGGATGTATGGAATACAGATTATTCTACTATCTTTTTTTACAACTGTACTTGGAACCTTAACCACAGCAGGAGTATTATTATTTGTATCAAATATTCCATACTTAGAGATAAACTTTGTTGTAACTGGTGCCAGTGTGATGATAACAGGAGTAGCCCTCTTACTGGTAAATCTGATCACAGGCTTACTTCCAATCACAAGGTTCTTAAGAATTCCACTGGCTCAGCTTTCCACCATATATGATTTCTAGTATAACATGATATATGAAATCATGCCCGAATTGTAAAGGACTTCGTAGAAAAAAGAGATACTTTTTTTGACAAAAAGGCACTCATAATTATTTATAGGTAATATATACCGAATAAGCCTGAATCCTTTAGAATAAAGGGCTTAAGATTTAGTAAATAGACTAATTCATATACCAAAACGTTATAACTTAAGTGCTTATAATCTTTATATTAATAAACCTGTTAGATAATAATATTCGTATATGGATATGTCTAAAGGAGGGATGTAATTTTCCCTCCTTTTAAATTCGCAATTCGTAAAGAAAGTGAAGTATTCTAACTGCACATTATGCTTATACTGTAGCGTTACTTGCAAAATATATCTTACTAGCTGTCCGTATTGCAACAATAGGAAAGTTTTACTTGGATTTAACTCATTAATAGATACTCATGAACTTCTGGTTAATGAATGGTCATCCAGCAATGAACGTAAACCTTCTGAGTTCCTTAAAAGTAATACCTATATAGCACTATGGAACTGTCCTACATGCCATTACGACTATCCAGCACGTATCTGTGACCGTGAGGTAGGAGATGATAGCTGTCTGTAATGAGCCCTAAGAAAATGAGTTATTATCAGTTTAGACATATGAAATCATGTCCTTATTGTAAAGGTCTTCGAAGAAAAAAGAAATATTTTTATTAACACAAAATGCACTCACATTTGTTGTGGGTGCATTTTATGCTAATAAAGTACATTATTTGCTTAAAAAAGCAATAATTATTTTTTTAGTTTTCCGTGAAATAAAGTACATTTTTTCATTAGAAATAACTAAAAATTTTTTTCAGTTATTTGTAGCGGAGAAGATATTTACCTACATCTTTTCCCTTAATTTCACCTTATCTCTAGCGCTTCGTCTTCTCTCATCCTCAATAGCAGCATAGTGCTTCTTCGTCGTATTTACATCACGGTGACCTAAGACGTCGGCAACTAGGTAAATATCACCGGTTTCCTGATAAAGCGAGGTACCATAAGTACTTCTTAGCTTATGCGGTGTGATTTTCTTTAGTGTGGTGACTGTTCTTGCATATTTCTTAACTAATACTTCGACACTACGAACACTAATACGGCTTCTTCTTGATGATAGAAAAAGAGCATTTTCATGACCATCCAAAGCAATAATTTGAACACGTTCGTCCATATAGGAGAGGAGTGCCTCCCTGACTTCTTCTCCAAAGTAAACATAGGATTCATAACCACCCTTTCGAATAACTTTGATACGGTCGTTATCAAAGTCAACGTCAGTTAAGTCAAGACCAACACACTCAGAGACACGGATACCGGTACCAAGTAATAAAGTCATTAACGCTAGATCACGGACTTTGTTCTTTTCATGAAATACCTTTTGAGTATCGGTTAGTTTACTTCCTGTTTCGACAACATCTAATAATTCAGCAACCTCATTGACGTCAAGGCGAACAATCGCCTTCTCATGAATCTTAGGCATATCAACTTGAAGTACTGGGTTTTCATCAATAATCTTATTCTTATGATAGTAGTGATACATTGTACGTAGTGTAGAGAGTTTACGTTTGATTGCACGGTCATTATTGATAAACTCTTTTCCTTCCGCATTTTTATAAAACTTTAGATATTCTAAATATTCTTCAATGTCACTTGACTTTAACTGACTTAAAATATCTCTTGGTATTGCTTTAATTGAGTGCTCTTTAAAGCTTGGGTTATGAGACTGTAAAAATTCTAAGAAAGTCTGCAAGTCAATGGCATAAGCAATTCTTGTTCTTGGCTCTGTTGATTGCTCAATTCCACGGAAAAAGTCTTTTAACCAAGGTGGTAATTGGGTTAAAAGCTCCCTTAATTTTAAGATATTTTCCTTTGCTTTTTTTTGATGATAAGTTTCTTTTTCCATCTATGTATCCCTCTATTTCTAATGTATATTTTGTAAGTAAATAAACTTTTTTAATAGTAACCTTTGACAAGAAGAATTAATTGTACTACCATAATTGTAACATATTTATATGTTTGAATCAATGAAGCAGGTTCGATTGAGATTCCATCTAACACAGAATTGTCATAAAATTAGATTAGATTGAACTATGATATTGATAAGGACTATAAAGGAAAGAAAAGTGAGGGATAACTTATGTTTCAACCATTTGAGTATGGTGGTATGTTTGGGGGATTTTTTTCAATTTTTACTATTGTGTTTTTCTTAATACTTGGAATAATTATATATACGCTAATAATGAATGCAAAACGTTGGCATAAAAATAATAATTCACCTCGATTAACAGTAGATGCTACGGTGGTAACAAAGCGAATGAGTACTTCTCGTCATACTCATCATAACATGAATCATAGTTCACATACGACTTATTCTGATTATTATTATGTTACCTTTCAGTTTGAAAGTGGCGACCGTTTAGAGCTTGGTGTAGATGGACAGGACTTTGGATTGTTAGTAGAAGGAGATTTCGGAAAACTAACATTTCAGGGAACTAGATTTTTATCATTTGAAAGAATGAGATAGGAATGAATTTTTTTGAATAATGATATAAAAGTTTATGAAGTTAAGCAAGTTATCAAATGAGATAACTTGTTTCTTTTTATATTTATTCCTTTTTATCTTTAATTCCATTTAGAGAAGATTAATGATGTTAATATTTTGTTCAGAAATAGCAGAAAGCGTCGAATCATGTTGATACCATTTATTACATATAGTAAAATATATATTGAGAAAAGGTTTTTTATAATTAATTAATCATAAGTATAAAATGCCTTTACAATACAGGAGCATAACTAAGTAATATTAAAAAAGTGAGGTGATTTATTCTCTGTAGCAGAGGAGCTCCTTCAAAAGAATAGTCTAGTGATTATAGTACTATTTCTTGAAAGTGAATTTTTAGCTTGAAAGAGAATTAAAAGCTTAAAAGTAGTAATAAGTAACAACATATAAGTTAAGTCAAAGAAAAAAACAGATGGAAAAGCTGATGGTGCAATTGCTTAGTTGTTGCACTAAAGGAAATTAAGAGTTTTACTTTACTTATCAATGAAGTAATAAATTACTTAGATTCAAAATAACACGAATGATTATGGAGGTAAAATGTTAATAACAGCTTTAGTTTTATTCATTATTACATATGCTTTAATGCTTAGCTTGTCTAAGTATCGTTATATTGTTGCATTAGTTTCAGCATTTTTATTTGTTGTAATAGGTATACTTCCAGTAACGAAGATTTTCCCTTCGATAGATTTTAATGTTATATTAATGATTGCTGGTACGATGGGAACTGTTTCTTTATTTATTGAATCAAAAATGCCCGCATTATTGTCGGACTTGCTAATACGTAAGGTTCCAAACGTATGTTTTGCAGTTGTGGTATTATCCTTTTTTGCTGGTATCATCTCAGCATTTGTTGATAATGTTGCAACAGTATTAATGGTTGCACCAGTCGGACTTGCGATTTCAAAGAGAGTAAAAATATCTCCAGTTCCAGTATTAATTAGTATAGCAGTATCTTCAAATCTTCAAGGTGCGGCTACTTTAGTAGGAGATACTACTTCAATCTTACTTGGTAATTATGCAAAGATGGATTTCTTAGATTTCTTTTTTATGAATGGGAAACTTGGTATATTTTGGGTAGTAGAAGTTGGTGCACTCGCAACCCTTACAGTCTTAATATGGTTATTTAGAAAAGAAAAACAACCGGTCACTGTGAAAGAACTTACTAAGGTAACTGATTTTGTCCCAACGATCTTACTATGTGGTACTGTAATTTCTTTAATATTGGCTTCTTTTATAACACAAAAGCCAGCTATTACAAATGGTATCATTTGCGTAAGTTTCTTCTTAGTTGGCATCCTATGGTCTTATATTAAGAATCGTAATTTTACTTCAGCAATAGAAGCTTTGAAGGGAATAGACTATCAAACACTTTTATTATTAACAGGTTTATTTGTTGTGATAGCAGGAATTACAGAAGCTGGTGTAATTAAAAAAATCAGTGAATATTTCGTTCTTATTGCTGGCGATAATGTCTTTATCGTTTATACTTTACTCGTATTTGCTTCTGTTATATTCTCGGCATTTATAGATAATATTCCTTATGTAGCAACAATGCTTCCAGTTGTAAGCTCTATCGCTACTATGATGAATGTAGAGCCTTATGTTCTTTACTTTGGTTTATTAATAGGTGCAACGTTAGGTGGCAATTTAACACCAATTGGTGCATCTGCTAATATCACAGCGATTGGTATTCTACGTAAAGATGGATATGAGGTTAAAACCAGAGACTTTATGAGAATTGGTGTTCCATTTACATTAATGGCAGTATGGATTGGTTATGTACTTATTTGGGTTATTTATCGTTAATCTGATAAAGCATTATAATAATGGGTCGCAAAAAGGCGGATTTAGATAAAATTCTAGATTCGTCTTTTTTATGTCATTGTTAATAATTATCATATTATATACTTGATTGATTACTACTTCTCATTTATCTCACAATCTGAAAGAGACGATAATATCGAGAAACAAGAAGCCGACTTAAACTTTATTGATGTATCTCAAGCCATAAAAGATGGAAAGAACAATGGAAATATTGTTTGTTCGTTTTGATATAGTTTGTTATAATGTATCAGATAATGAATGAGGATAAAGGTATAAAAAGGAGAGACGATATGATACGATTTGAATCAGATTATACAGAAGGTGCACATCCAAAGATTCTTGAAAGACTAGTCTCCACTAATATGGATCAAACCCAAGGATATGGAGAAGATCCATATTGTGAGCATGCTCGAGAGTTAATTAAAAAAGCCTGTGGTAATGAAAATCTGGCAGTGCATTTTTTGGTAGGTGGAACGCAAGCCAATGCAACAGTAATCAGTTCTGTCTTAAGACCGCATCAAGGAGTTATATCTGCGAATACAGGTCACATTAACTGCCATGAAACTGGAGCTATTGAAGCAACAGGACATAAGGTATTACCTCTTGCTAGTGAAGATGGTAAAATCACAGCGAAGCAAGTGAGAGAGTATTACGACGAGCACTGGGCAGATTCTAGTCATGAGCATGTGGTACAACCTGGTATGGTATATATCTCACATCCAACGGAGAATGGAACCACTTATCATAAAGACGAATTAATGGAGCTTTATAGTGTATGTAAAGAGTTAGATTTACCACTGTTTATCGATGGTGCAAGATTAGGATATGCTTTAGCATCAGAGGGAAATGATTTGAGTTTGAAAGATATTGCTGAAAACTGTGATGTGTTTTATATAGGTGGAACGAAAGTTGGAGCATTGTTTGGTGAGGCTATTGTTATATCAAACGAAGCGATTCAAAAGGATTTTCGATATCATATCAAACTTCGTGGAGGAATGTTAGCAAAAGGGCGTCTCCTAGGTTTACAATTTGAAACATTATTTACAGATAATTTGTATGAAGAAATCTCTGAGCATGCCATAACACAAGCAATGAGAATTCGCGATGCATTTGCAAAGAAGGGATACCAGTTCCTTTATGATTCTAGAACGAATCAGCAATTTCCTATCTTACCAGTTAGTTTATTAGACTACTTAGGAAAGAAGTATTCCTACAATTTTTGGGCTAAGGTGGATGATACCCATCATGCCGTACGTTTTTGTACTAGTTGGGCTACGAGAGTGGAGAATGTAGATGCTTTGCTTGCTGATATTGAAGAGTATCATAAGTAGTAATCCCCCATTGACATTCATTTGCATCTATGATAATATCTGCCTAACTGAATACAAAAGGCTATGATAAGAAGTAGTAAGTATCTTGAATTTGTCAGAGAGAAGGCGGATGGTGTGAGTCTTTAAAGGATAGATGCCGAACCAATCTTTGAGCTGTGTGCGGAACGGAAAATTTATTTTCTCAGTAAGTTTCACCGGGTTCTCCCGTCATAGAGAAAGAGTATCGGGCATTATGCCTCGTACTTGTGAGAGCGGATATAATCCGAATTTAGGTGGTACCGCGGACATGATTATAGTTCGCCCTAAGTTGATATTTCAACTTGGGGCTTTTTTTGTATTCAAAAACAAAAATGGAGGTATCGGAATGAAACTTGATAAACTAGTAGGAGATCGTTTTAAAGAAAGACCGTCAGACTGTGTGATTGATAGCCATGCTTTGATGGTTCGTGGTGGCTATATGAAGTATGTAGCAAATGGTGTCTTTACTTCCTTTGTGCCATTAAAAAGAATTACGCGTAAAATAGAACAGATTATGCGAGAAGAAATGGATGCTATTGAGGGACAGGAAGTTCAATTTCCAGTAGTTATGCCTGCATCATTGTGGCAGGAATCCGGGAGATACGATAGTATCGGCCAAGAACTTGTTCGATTTAGTGATAGGAATAAAAATCCACTTGTTCTTGGTATGACACATGAAGAAGCGGCTGTTCAGCTTGTACGTGAATACGGGCAGAGTTACGTAAAATATCCATTTATGATTTACCAAATACAAACCAAATTTCGCGATGAAGCCCGTCCGAGAGCTGGCTTAATCCGTGTTCGTGAGTTTACAATGAAAGATGCTTATTCTTTCCATACAAGCCAAGAAGATTTAGAAGATTATTATTCTCGTTGTTTTGATGCGTATAATCGTATTTTTGCGAGGGTAGGAATACCGGAAGTGATATCGGTAGCTTCTGATTCTGGAATGATGGGAGGCAGTATTTCTCATGAATTTATGCTTTTAATTCCAATCGGTGAAGACTCAATAGTTATATGCAAAGATTGTGAGTATCGTGCAAATATGGAAGCTGCAAAGAGTATTATTCATAATAAAAGAGATAACATTTCTCAAGAATTAACGCTTGTTCATACACCTAATATTAATACAATCGATGAGCTTTGCACTTTTTTAAACACTGAAAAAAGCCGAACTTGTAAAGCAGTAGTATATCAAAGAAATTCGGATGATAAATATATCGTTTTGTTTATACGTGGAGATATTGAAGTAAATGAAACAAAATTAGTAAACTATTTGGGGTATGATATCCATCAGGCAATAATTACTGAGGAAAGTGGGCTCGCTGCGGGATTCATAGGTCCATATGATTTAAAGGGTGATTTTATCGTACTCTATGATCATTCACTTTCAGGAACAAATAACCTTTCTTGCGGTTCCAATGTTTGTTCATACCATTATACTGGCTTGGATATGGAACGCGATATCGGTGAGGTAGAGTTTCATGACTTTGCAAAAATAAACGAGGGAGGCATATGCCCACATTGCGGCAAACCTTCAATTACAATTTCTCGTGGAGTAGAGGTTGGAAATATATTTCAGTTAGGCACGAAATATACAAAATCCATGAATATGACTTATACTGATAGGGATGGTAGTATTCGACACCCACTTATGGGATGTTATGGTATTGGGATAGGCCGGCTTGCTGCGGCTGTATGTGAGGCACATCATGACGAATTTGGTCCAATTTGGCCGATGTCAATTGCACCTTGGCAGGTGCATCTGTGTGCGGTTCGTTCAGATAACTCAGATGTTATGGAATTTGCGAATATGCTCTACAAGGAACTGCAAAACAATGGTATAGAAGTGATTTACGATGACCGTACAGTAAGCGCTGGGATTATGTTTTCAGATGCTGACTTGCTTGGTATACCAATAAGAGTAGTGGTTAGTCCAAGAAATATAAAAGACAATGTGTTAGAAGTCATTTCGAGAGATAAAAGCCTTACTTTAAAGGTGCCTATGGATACAGCGGTAGAAAGTATATTGAAATTGGTTTCTGAATTGCAGGGGTAATTGAATAGAAGATTGGATAACATTTAAAACAAAATAACTCCTCTTAGTAATATTAATAATCACTAATGAGGAGTTGTTTTGTGTATTTAAAAGTGATTTGTTTCGTTTTTAATATTATATAGATATACTTTAAAAATGCTTTATTTTTTAAGGTTAATCTAAGAGAGTTATGCTATGTTGAATTCCAGGTACGAATATATACGTATGTTAAAATATTAACAATAATAAAGTAACGAAAAGATGTCAATAATTTAGATGATAGTTAATTAATCCTGAGA
>JAEWHR010000223.1 GCA_023387655.1 Bacillota bacterium | reverse complement strand
ATTTATAACATAATATGAAACCTCAAAGTACTTCTTTATAAAGCATTCATATATTCCGTATAAGCACCGATTTCATCGGTGCTTATACTAAAACATTTTTAGGACATTTTCAAAAACGCTTGACATAAATTTTTTTAAAAAAACGTTCACTTGATGCGTGAACATCTTGTGAACGTTTTAATAAAGATTATATACACATTAATTATAAAAGTTTATTAAAAAATGGATTACAAATAGCGAACTTAGTTTTATGATACTTTAACCTCGCTCTTTCCATGTTCTATTGTACCTGATCGAAATAATGCAAATTTTGCACAAACAGGTCCTATAAGCTCATACAGAACAGAGGAGGATAATATAATCGTTAACAGCAAATTTCCGATTTCAGGGGGTAAGATACGCTGACCCAAAAAAGCAAGGCCAATGGAAACACCCGCTTGCGGAATTAACGCAACCCCAAGGTAATTACGTAGTGATTTCATTGTTCCAGTTAGGTGACAACCTAAAAAAGCTCCAAGGTACTTTCCAAAGATTCGAATAATAAAGTAACTAACTCCGATCAAACCAACCTCTCTTAAAGATCCAAGATCAAGATTCATACCAGAAATTATAAAAAAACAGGACATAATTGGCGGAGTAAAAGCATTTACTTGGTTAAATAACTCCTTATCCTTCGTTAAGTTAATGTAAACAGCACCAAATACCATGCAGGATAATAACGGTGAAACATCAAGAATAGAACATAATCCAGAAAGAGCTAAAAGCATTGCTATTGTTAAAATTAAACGATTATCCGTACTTCTCTTTGGCTTTAATAATTTACTTAATGCAAATGCAAGTAAAACACCAAGTAATATCGCAGCTAGATTATAAAGAATAGGAAGTAAGATATCCAAAAACTTAAATCCTCCTTGTGCATTAGCTGTAACGATTGCTACAACGACGCTATAGGCAAGCAAACAAATCACATCATCAAAAGCTACAATTTGAAGTAGTGTATTCACAAACTCACCATGAGCATGATATTGATTTATTGTCATTACGGTGCTTGCTGGAGCTGTGGCTGTTGCTATTGCTCCAAGTAATAACGCAAAATTTAAGTCCATATGAAACACATAAAAAACTGTAATTGCAATTAGAATACCAGGGATTAAAGATTCAAATAACGTAATAATAACAACTTTTGCACCTGTTTCTTTTAGAACATCTTTTTTAAAATACTTCCCAACTCCAAAAGCAATGAAAGCGAGTGCAATATCGCTTACAAAGCTCATATTATCTACCATCGTCTTTGGAATAATATGAAAGACACTTGGTCCAATCATAACTCCTGCGATGATATAACCACTTACATTTGGTAGCCTTATTAACTTCGTCAATCTGGTAAGGAAAAACCCAGAGAACAATATCGTTGACAGTCCTAGTAAAATGGCTGTTGTGTAACTAAAGTTAGTATAAATATACCCCATAAGAAGACCTCCTACTGCACGTCATAATGTATGTATACATCTAAGACAATTGATAATTTTTATTATGTATGCTATTATTATAGCTGCATAAATAATAATGTAAAATTATATTTAATTACATACTTATAAATTTTTGTTATATTGAGGTGATTCTATGATCGATTCTAAATTAATTACACTATTATCTGTATATGAGACTAAGAGTTTTACGAAAACAGCTGAACGTTTATCACTGACACAGCCTGCCATTAGCCAACATATCAAACAACTTGAAAAAGAGCTGAATATTAAAATTTTTAATCGCACTGAAAATGAATTAAAGCCCACTACGAAAGGTGAAATCGCTATTAAATATGCCAAGAGAATTCTATCCTTATATCAAAATCTAGAGCAAGCTTTATTAGACGAAACACGTCATACCGCAAGTATTTCAATTGGTATTACTCATACCTCGGAAAGTAACATTGTGGCAGAAGTATTAGCCATGTATGGAAGTGCAAAAGAAGGGGTAAAGATAACAATGATTTCGGATGCTATAAATAATCTTTATACTAAACTTAAAAATTATGAGCTAGACTTAGCCATAGTAGAAGGAATGGTATCCGATCCTAGTATAAATTCTTTATTATTAGATACGGATTCCTTAGTCCTTGCTGTAAGTAACGACAATCCATTGGCTAAAAAAAGTATGGCTACTATTCAAGATATTAAAAAAGAAAAACTTATTCTACGATTACCGGATTCGGGTACAAGAAATCTGTTTGTAGCGCATCTGGAAAGTCATAATCTGTCCCTTGATGAATTTAACGTAGTTTTAGAAGTTGATAACATAGCAACAATTAAAGACTTGATACGCCGTGACTTCGGTGTTTCCGTACTGGCAAGAAGTGCCTGTTTAGACGAAATTAAGAAGGGTAAGCTAACCGCTCTCCCAGTAGAAAATTTAAGTATGATTCGTGAAATCAATATTCTATATCACCGTGATTTTGAACAGATGGATATTTTAAGAGATATTATTAAAATGTACAATGAGACGATCAAGAAGAGTCTCTAATACTATTGTATTGTTAGTTTTTCATATAATAAGCATTTTGCAAACTTCTTTTAGTCTTATCATGAAAGGAAATGCCCTAACAACCTCTTGTTAGGGCATTTCCTATTCATAGTTAGTGATTTACTCTATATTTTCTTTTTAGCGTTTTCCCTTATCGTATGGAATACCTTCCGCCTTCGGTGCTCTTGATTTCTTTGAAGTAAATGCCAAGACAACCATGGTTGCAATATAAGGTAACATCTTATAATAGTTTTGATTAATATTTAAGCTATTTAAGAATGGAATCAGTGATATGGAGTATGCAATTGTTCGTAAAAATGCAAAGAATAACGCTGCAAAGAATATCTTAACTGGCTTCCACTGACCAAAAATCATTACGGCAAGGGCTAAGAAACCAAAGCCAGCAGCTCCAGTATGTCCGTTACAATTACCTGACATTACGCCTACGGAATAAAAGTATCCTCCAATCCCTCCAAGTATGCCTGATAATGAAACACCTGCATACCTCATGCGATATACATTAATTCCCAAAGAATCTGCTGCCTGTGGATGCTCTCCACAAGCACGTAATCGTAAACCAAATTTTGTTTTATAAAATATAATAGTTGATATAATTAATAATACTATACCGATGTAAATAGTTATATATGTTTTCTGAAAAAACAAATTTCCAATAATCGGGATATCTCCAAGTACAGGCACTTTTTGAATATAGAATTTTACATTCGTAGTAATACCGTCACTGTTAAAGTTCATCTTTGAGAATAATAATACCATTGCTGGTACTATCATATTAAGAGCTGTACCAGTGATTGTTTGGTCTGCCTTCATACTAACCGCTGCAAAAGAAAGCAATAACGAAAAGATAACTCCTGCCAAAGCAGCAACTAGCATTGCAAGTAATAAGATCACCTGTGGGTTTAATCCAGTTCCTTGAACCATATAAACAAAAAGACAACCAAAAAATGCGCCAAATAACATAATACCTTCTAATGCAATATTAATTACACCACTTCGCTCACTAAACATACCACCAAGGGCAACTAACAAGAGAGGTGTCGCAACAGGAAGTGTATTCTGAATTAAATAAAATAAAACATCCATTTCTACTTAACCTCCTTTTGTGTAACTACATCATTAAAATTTATATTCTCCGATATAGCATCCCTTAAGTCTGATTCCCCTATATTTTGTGTGAGTTCCGAATAATCTGTATTACCTTTACTTACTGAATTACCTTTACTTACTGTTTTTTCTGTTTCCTCTAGATTTTCTGTATCCCCTGTTTTTTCGATACCTTCTGTTTGAATTATATCTACCTTTTTATCAATAATTTCTAGGTTTTCTGTATCACCTTTTATTTCTATATTTTCATTTTTTTCTTTATCAACTGCTGTAGCAAATTTATCTTTATTCATAGATAGGTCTTTTGATAAAGACTGCTTTTTATTTCCTTTCTTTCTCTTAAAGAAACCAACTACCATCTGGTTCATTAACATTGCAAATGCTGAGAAATAGATAATTACTGATATTACAATATCAATAATCTCAGGCTTATACCCATAAAGAGCCGTTAATGTTCCACCACGCTGTATGTGCGAGATAAAGATAGCGGAAAAGATAATACCAATTGGATTTGAATTGCCAAGGAGTGCAACAGCAATACCATTAAAACCATTTGCTGCGATGACATTGATTGGTTCGTAGGTCATACTACTTCCTTTGATAATGGAAGGAGCTAAGATATTAAAAGCACCTCCAAGTCCCGCAAGAGCACCAGCAATTACCATTGTAAGTATGATATTTTTCTTACCATTCATTCCTGAATAATTACTAGCATACTTGTTATATCCTGTTGCTTTTAACTCATAGCCAAACGTAGTTTTATTTAAAACAATAAATAAAACAATCGCTATTCCAATTGCTATAAAGATAGACACATTAACACTACTTCCCTCTACGCCTAAAGATGGAATTTTTGCATACTCCGGAAGGTATTCTGTTCTTGCTTTAATTGAAACATACATCTTGGAGTTTCCCATAACAAGCATATCAACTAAGAACATACCGATGTAGTTAAACATGATGGAAGTTATTACTTCATTCACATTTAAGAATGCTTTAAATAATCCTGGTATAATACCCCATAACATACCGCCCACCATACCTGCAAGTATGCATACAATCCAGTGAATATTATCTGGCAAGTCCCACATAAATCCAACATAGAGTGCAAAAAACATACCCATCGTATACTGACCAGATGCTCCGATATTAAATAACCCCATCTTGAAAGCAAATCCTACAGCTAAACCAGTCATTAAAATAGGTGTTGCAAAATAAAACACATCACCGATACGCTTTAATCCGCCCGTTAATACCATGCGAAATCCATTGATTGCATTCGATGGACTAGCAAACAGCATAATAAAAAAACCAAAGATTAAGCCTAATATTATGGCAAGTAGCGCTGAGGTAAAAGCTGAGAAACTCTTAGTTTTGGTAATTTTACCTAATTTCTTATTCATTGGCGCCAAACTCCTCCTTCTTCTTTGATGTCACAGTATCCCGTTTGGCACCGGACATATAAAGACCAAGTTCCTCAACTGTAGTAGTCTTTGGATCAAGCTCACCAACAATTTCCCCTTCATACATAACCAAAATACGATCGCTAACATTCATTACTTCTTCAAGCTCTAAGGATACCAAGAGAACTGCCTTATTTGCATCTCTTCTTGCTACAAGCTGCTTATGTATATACTCAATCGCACCGACATCAAGTCCACGGGTTGGTTGAACCGCTACCAAGAGTTCATGTTGCTTGTCAATCTCACGAGCGATGATTGCTTTTTGCTGATTACCACCTGACATACTACGTGCTATCGTAATAGGTCCCTGACCACTTCGAACATCGTACTGTTTAATCAGTCTTTCTGCATATTGACGAACCGCATGTTTCCGAATAAAACCTCTTTTCTGAAACGCAGGTTCCCAATAACGTTGCAGTATCATATTTTCTTCTAAGGTATACTCAAGAACTAATCCGTGTTTGTGTCGATCCTCAGGGATATGACTCATACCACTTTTGGATCTAGCTCTTATATTAACCTTGGTTATGTCCTTTCCGCATAATGTGACCTTCCCACCAGACATTTTTTCTAATCCAGTTAACGCTGATACAAACTCTGTCTGTCCATTACCATCTATTCCCGCAAGGCAAACAATTTCACCTGCGTGTACATCAAAAGACACATTTTTGACTGCATTATTTTTATGAATTTTAGATGGGACTGTAACATCACGTACAGATAGGACAACCTCACCAGGGGAAGCCTCCTCTTTTTCCACAGAAAAACTAATATCACGGCCAACCATCATCCTTGACAATTCTTCTTTGCTCGTCTCCTTGATATCAACAGTTCCTATATATTTACCTTTACGCAAAACCGTGCAACGGTCTGCCACCGTCATAATCTCATTTAATTTATGAGTGATGAATAAGATGGATTTCCCCTCTTTTGCAAAGCCTCGCATTATTTCCATAAGTTCGTCGATTTCCTGTGGTGTTAATACTGCCGTAGGCTCATCAAATATTAAAATCTCATTATCTCGGTAAAGCATCTTTAAGATTTCTACACGTTGTTGCATTCCAACAGAAATACTCTCCACCAGTGCATCCGGATTTACTTTCAACCCATATTTTTCACATAAGTTTAATACTTTTTTTCTCGCTTCCTTTTTCTCTATGAAACCTAAGATATTAGGTTCTACACCTAATATGATATTTTCTAGAACAGTAAAAATTTCCACCAGCTTAAAGTGCTGATGAACCATACCAATACCAATTGCATTGGCGTCATTTGGGTTATTAATCTTAATTACTTGACCATTCTTTTTAATCTCGCCTATTTCAGCTTGATATAAACCGAATAACACACTCATCAGAGTTGATTTACCTGCACCATTCTCTCCTAGTAGTGCATGAATTTCTCCCTTTCTTAGGCGGAGTGTAATATCGTCATTTGCTACAATTCCAGGAAACTCCTTTGTGATATGGAGCATCTCAATAATATAGTCTTCCACAATAACCCTCTTTCCTATTGTTTATTGTCGGAGCATCTTAGCTCTCTATCCTTTACAATAAAAAATGCACTTTGCGAACTTCTTATTGTCGCGAATAAGGGGGAATGGCTATCGCCCTTCCCCCGTTGGTTTTTTAGATTCCATGCGAGGTACATGTCTTAAGTTTTCTTCAATGTTCCTCGATAAAATAGTCCTTCTATATCAAATGGTGATATAGAGTACATCATTGTTACTATCTAGTCGTTACTACAACCTTTGTAAGAGATAACCCTTCTGTTAGCTCCTTTGCAGTAGCGATACCACCAGCATCTTCTACGGTAATCTCACGGATTGGATCAACAGTACCATCTACTAAAGTTTTAAAACAAGCTTCATAATCAGCTTTCTTATATGTACTGAAACGATCAAACGCATCTGCCTTGTCATCGCCGATAACAGCCGTTGGAAGACCTACACCATCATTAACAGCGCTAAAATAAGTTGTTTTACCAGCGTAAGTATCCCAACTATTGGTATTATAAATAGATTCAAGAACTGCAACTACAGATGCACCAAGACCTTTTGTTGCAGATGTCATAACAGTATCACTGTCATATCTTTGATCTACGTCTACGCCGATAACCTTAGCATTTGCTTCAGTTGCAGCAGACATAACACTCTTACCAACTGAGCCACCACAAGCAAAGATTACCTGTGCGCCTTCTTGGTAAATTGATTTTGCCATGTTTTTATTTGTATCATTTTCTTCAAAGTTACCAGTATAATGATATGTAACAGAAATAGCACCATCTGCAAGACCTAACTCTTTTGCAGCATTCTCAGCTCCTTGTAAGTATCCATAACCAAAAGCACGAACTGCTGGTACCGCCATACCACCCATAAAACCAAGTTTTGTCATTCCATCTTTTACAGCTGCATATCCAGCAAGATATCCGGATTCTTCTTCTGCATATAATACGCTTGCTACATTAGACTTCGTTTCAAAGTTTATATAGTCGGCATCATGAGGAGTACCATCAAGAAGTATAAACTTAACCTCTGGATACTTTGATTGAGCTTCATATACTGCTACTTCAAATAAATAACCTGGGGTTACAATAACCTTAGCTCCACCAGCTACAGCCAAATCAATTTGTGCTAGATAGCCTTCATCATCATACTTTTCTGGTTTATAGTAGTTGTAAGAATACTTATTTTTTGCAAATTTCTCAACGCCTTCCCATGAACCTTGGTTAAAGGACTTATCATCAATGTTACCCTTGTCTGTAATCAGCGCAATTTCATATCCTTTGCTACTATTACCTGATCCAGTATCAGTTTCTTTCTTACCACAGCCTGCTAATAGGGAACAGGTCATAACAAGTACTAAAGCTGCTGATAAAATCTTTCTCATAAATGTTTTCCTCCCAAATATAATTTGACGAAAATCTCGTCATCTTTATTATA
>JAEWHR010000209.1 GCA_023387655.1 Bacillota bacterium | reverse complement strand
CCGATGCACCTGCTAAAATAAGCTCTGGGATACTATGTTTTTTTCCGTATCCTTCTTCCATAATACGAAGCATTCTAGGTACCACGACCGCAGGAGAAACAGCAGCAATCACTGCTCCCATAATTGCCGCTTCTAATATAGATACATTTAATAATACTGGAGCCAGTAAGGTAACACCAATGATTTCTAAACTCGCTGGGACAAAACACATTAGTATTGCTGGACGTCCAACCTTTTTTAGCGACTTTAAATCAAGAGACAAACCAGCTCGCGTCAAGATTATTACCAATGATAATTTTCTTAAATCTGGTGATATCATTAGAATCGATCCATCTAGCAGATTAAGAGCATATGGGCTTAAAATCATTCCTGCTAATAAAATTCCTAATAAACTTGGTAACTTTAACTTTTGTGCAATTCCTCCTAACAGTAAGGAAAGTAAAAAAATGAGCGCTAGACTTGTTAACATAAAACCTCCAAATAATATAATATTTCTTATTGATATCCACAGTTGTCAGCCTTGATATGCTTTCTTTGAGCTAAGATTTTCCAAATGCATAGATTTATTCATAGCTAATAGAACAAAGAATGTGCTACGCACATTCTCGCGCTGACGCGCTGTCACGAAAGTGACTAACTACCTTAGCGCGTCATGCGCACCCTTAGGGGAGCGTTTTTTAATTTATAGAGCGCAATTTCCTATTAATTAAAAAAGAGCTTTTGCTCCAGCTATCACTGGCTCACAAAAGCTCCTAATTATTTTATTTATCTCCACAAAGATACTTTTCAATGCTTTCCATCGCGATTTCCTCATCGGAACCATCCACGATTACATTGATTTCTTCTCCGGCTGGAAGCCCGAGACTCATCATACCCATAATACTCTTCGCATTTACTTTCTTTTCTTCACATTCTACATAGACGTTGCTTTCATACTGGCTGGCTACCTGAACCAATAGCGCTACCGGTCTAGCCTCTAATCCTGTTGGTATTTTGATAACAATTTTTTTAGAAATCATCGCTTGTTTCCTCCTTTTATTGCCTAAGACCATCCGCAATACAACACAGTTTTTTTAGTCGGTGATTCACGCCTGATTTACCAATCGGCGGATTCAACATTGCCCCCAATTCCTTCAAAGATGCTTCCGGATAAGAAATTCTTAGTTCCGCAATCTCCTCTAACCCTTCGGTTAAGTTGTCAAATCCCATGGAGTCTCTTATAAATAGTATATCATCAATTTGTTTTGCAGCTGCTGTTACTGTTTTGTTAATATTAGCAGCTTCACAGTTCACTTGTCGATTAATAGAGTTTCTCATTTCCTTTAAAATCCTGACATTTTCAAAATCCATCAGTCCGGTATGAGCTTCTATTATATTTAATAAGTCAACTATTTGTGAACCTTCCTTTACATATAAGACGTAATATTTCTTTCGAAGTACTATCTTCGCCTCTATGAGAAAGAAATTGATAATCTCTTGCAATTGACTGGCACGCTCTAAATCCGGGAATACAATTTCAAAATGATAAGTTTTTTCCGGATCACTCATGGAACCTGCTGCCAAAAAAAGCCCTCGTACAAAAGCACGTTTACAGCAAGTATTCTGTACCACAATGGAATCAACGACTAGAGCCTTTACTCCTAATTCATGATGTAAGGATAGTTTCGTTGCCTGGTATAATAGTAATACCTGCTTTGGTTGCTTAACAACGAGCAAGAAAAGCAAACTGTTTTTCCCAGCCTTATTTTTCCTAATTAAAATTTCAGTATTAATATTAAATGTTTTTCTCAATAATGTAAAGTATTTTCTTGCTACGATAATATTTTCTGTCTGCAGAACAATGCTTTTTACCTCCCCATCTTTTTGAATGACGTGGCCACATGCGCTAAGTAGCGCAGCAATCTCTGCAATTCTACAGTGCCTCGCATTGCTTATTTGCTTTGCGATTTCTTCCTTAACTTCTTTAGAAAATGACAAAATCCTCTATCCTTTCTCAACATCCCTGTGCTCTGCCTTAATCCCATATTCTGTAACGGATAAACGTTTTGCTATCTCATTAGTCAACGCAACTGAACGGTGCCTTCCCCCAGTACAACCAATGCCGATTACTAAATGGTTCTTACCCTCTGCAATATAATTTGGAATCAAGAACAATAGCATATCCATAAGTTTCGTTAAGAATTCCTCCGCTTGTTTTAACGAAAGTACAAAGTCTCGAACTTCTGGTTCATTTCCTGTCTTTGGTTTTAGCTTAGGAATATAATACGGATTCTCCAAAAAACGTACGTCAAAAACTAAATCTGCATCGTTAGGTAACCCATATTTAAATCCAAAGGATAACACAGTAATTAGAAAATTATGAAAGGTGCCATCCTGTACAAATATATTATCTATTTCTGTTTTTAATTCTCGTACAAGCAATCTGCTTGTATCAATAATGTAATCTGCTCGTTCTTTTAGGAACCTTAGTTTTATACGTTCTAATTCAATACCTTTATCTACACGCTCAGTTCCAGATAATGGATGCATTCTTCGTGTTTCTTTATACCGTTTCACTAAAGTCTCTGTGCTGGCCTCAAGAAATAATATCTCATACTGATAACCAGCTAATCTCACATCTTCCAGTACTTTACCAAGTTCCTCTAATGCCTGACCACTACGAATATCGATACCAAGTGCAACTCTTGTAATATTTGCACTTTCTTTCACAGCGAGCATAGCAAATTTCATGATAAAAGGGATTGGTAAGTTATCTACGCAAAAATAACCGCCGTCTTCTAACATCTTTAGAACTGAGCTTTTCCCTGCTCCTGACATGCCTGTGACAATTACAAATCTCATATGTTCATCCACATCCTCCGATATCCCCGGCCCCTAAGCTAAGGGATATCTCTTCCCATTCTTAAGGATTACTTGTTTGCCAATCTTAACTTTCCGTAGCTTCCTCACCAATCAAACGTACCTCTGGTTCCAAAGTTACACCAAACTTTTCTTTTACACTACGCTGAACATCTTTTATGAGTTGTAATACATCTTTTGCAGTTGCATTTCCTGTATTTATAACAAAGCCGCAGTGTTTTTCCGACACCATAGCTCCGCCAACTCGGTATCCACGTAGTCCTGCATCCATAATAAGTTTTCCAGCGAAATATCCTTCTGGGCGTTTAAATGTACTTCCAGCACTCGGATACTCCAATGGTTGCTTTTCTTTTCTAGCTCTATTTAATTCTTCAATCTTACTAAGTATTTCTTTTTGATTCCCTTTTTGAAATAAGAAGGTGGCGTCAATAACGTAGTACCCTTTTTTTTGGATAATACTGCTTCGATAAGAAAGTTCCAATTCCTCCCTAGGAAGACTTATAATTTCTCCTTCTTTCGTTAAAACACGTGCACTACGAATACAATCTTTGATTTCTCCACCATAAGCTCCTGCATTCATATAAACTGCTCCGCCTAAACTACCAGGGATACCTGCTGCAAATTCAAATCCAGTCAAACTTTCATTTGCAATTTTCATTGCAAAGGTAGAAAGATTCATACCTGCACCGCCAGTAACCAAATACCCTTCTTCACAATTGGTTATAATAAATTCCTCTGGATTATCTTCTTGCTTTACTACAACACCACGAATACCTGCATCGGAAATAAGAAGATTACTACCATTACCAATCATAAGAATAGGTAGACTCTGTTGATTACAATACTGAATAACAGCTGCAGTTTCCTCAGCATTTTTAGTTATAACGAAATAGTCTGCTGGACCACCAATCTTAAATGTCGTATGATTTCTTAAGGGTTCCCCGCAAACTACTCGTTCCGGAGTAACTATTTTTTTTAAATCTTGTAAAACTTCTGTACCCACTTAGATCCTCTTGGTTTGTCTAAAGATAGACGTACAAACCTTACTTTCTAACTTTTATTACTACATAATATGCCTAGAGTTTTCTTTTATAATTCAATCTACACTAGAATAACAGGGCTAAATTCAAAGGAATTATAGAAGAAACTTAATCTATGGCCATTATCCAATAATTAATTTTGCACAACCATAAATTCCTGCATCATTTCCAAGCTGTGCAAGACGAAACTCTTTATTGGATAGCGCAAATAAGATATTCTGACTATAATATTTTGAAGTTAAATCAAGTAACATAGTACCAGCTCTTGATACACCTCCACCGATTACAAACACCTGTGGATCAACCGTTGCGGCTACATGAGATAGTGCTAGTCCAAGATATCTTCCTAATTCTTCCGTAAGCTCTTTGGCCACCTTATCTCCTGCTTTTGCATGGTCAAAAATATCTTTCGCTGTGATCGTAGTAAGATCACGAAGTGTGGTATTCACACTCGTATCTAGCAATCGTTTCTTTGCAAGACGTACAATTCCAGTCGCAGACGCATATTGTTCTAGATGACCATGTCCTCCGCACCCACAGATTTCTGTCTCATTAAGGTTCACTGTCATATGACCGATTTCTCCACTACCGCCATTACTTCCAGCAACGATTTTACCATTTAATATAACTCCGCCTCCCACACCGGTACCTAGAGTTACCATAACAACATTCTTATATCCTTTACCGCCGCCCATCCACATTTCTCCAAGGGCAGCGACGTTGGCGTCATTTGCACTGGCTACCTTAAGCCCGGTAAGTTCACTCATTTTTTCATTCACATTAAAGATATCCCAGCCTAGATTGGCACATTTTAAGACAGTTCCATCCTCTGTAATAGGACCTGGCACACCGATTCCTATTCCTATTACATCCTGCTTCTCAATGGATAGTTCCTTCATCTTCGCTTCTATTGTATCTGCTATATCCTGTGGAACCTGAATTCCACCATTCTCTGTTCTAGAAGGAATCTCCCATTTTTCTTTCAGTTCACCATTCTCTGTAAATAAACCAAATTTGATTGTTGTACCACCAATATCAATTCCAAAGCAAAACTTATCCATGTAACCAATCCCCCTGGTATATTAAAATAATGAATATTGTACTGCGTATTTTTCTTTTCCTTAAAGCGAATTGTTATCGACCTATTATTCTCCGACCAGTAATTTCGAATCACTCAGTCTACCCTATTTATTTTTACTTGCTCTTCTTCATTAAATTGTTTGTCACACGATTATATAATTCCTGAGCTGCGTTGTATCCCATCTTCTTTTGACGATAATTTACTGCAGCAGATTCACAAATAACAGCCAGATTACGTCCCGGACGAATTGGTATGTTGTGACATACCACCCTATTACCGAGGAATTCAATATATTGCTCTTCTAGGCCAAGACGGTCATATTCTTTGTCTCTATTCCATTCCTCTAATTTAATAACTAAGTCAATTGATTGTGTATTCTTAACACTCTCAACACCGAACAGCGTCTTTACGTCAATAATACCTATACCACGTAATTCAATAAAGTGTCGTGTTATGTCCGGTGCAGTTCCAATTAAGGTATCATCACTAACTTTCTTAATCTCCACTAAGTCATCTGTAACAAGGCGATGTCCACGTTTAATTAGTTCAAGGGCTGCCTCGCTTTTTCCAATTCCACTCTCACCCATAATTAAGATACCTTCACCGTAGACATCAACCAATACTCCATGTATCGATATTCTAGGTGCTAGCTCTACTTTTAACCAACGAATTACCTCTGCCATAAAAGAGGAGGTTGTTTTCTCTGTACGGAAAATAGGTACTCCTTCTTCCACAGCTACTTCTTTAAAATCATCAGAAACTTCAATTCCTCGACAGAAAACAATACATGGCATCTTAAAGCTCATAAGCTTTTTCATTATACCAAGGCCATGGTCTTTCTCCATCTTCTGCATATAAGCATGTTCAACATTTCCAATAATCTGTACTCGATCAGAATCAAAATAGTCAAAAAAACCAGTCAGCTGTAACGCAGGACGATTCACATCAGGCTGTGTTATTTGAATGCTACTGATATCAATTTCAGGAGTGCAGTTTTCTAGGTTCATCTTTTCCACTAATTTCCCAAGTTCAACAGTATACATCACAATCTCCTTTGCGTATTTTTTCTATATCATATAATAAATCACAATTAATTTCTAATGATAAAGCTCATTCTTCCCACATTCTATCATATTCACCCTTTATTAGCAACCACTCCCAAATGAGATTTCCTTGTAATTACGGTAGAATTTTATTCACATTCTAAGTAACACTTTACCTCACTTTCGTTAACATTAAGTTGTTGCATTACCGTTTTCAACTGAAGGATGGAAAAACTCATATACTTTAGTTGCAGAGAGCTTATTCATGGATGGTACCTTGCTTAAATCATCAATACTTGCCTCTTTTATTGCATCAATGGAAACAAAATGTTTCATAAGCGCTCTTCTTCTCGTCTGTCCAATGCCATCGATATCATCAAGAATAGAACGAACTTGAGCCTTAGAACGTAGGGATCGATGATACTCGATTGCAAAACGATGTGTCTCATCTTGTATTCTTGTTATTAATCGAAAAGCTTCACTGTGAGTGTCAATTGGAATCTCAACATTATTAAAATAAAGCCCTCTCGTTCTATGGTTATCATCCTTCACCATACCACACACTGGAATTGTTAATTTAAGCTCCTCTAAAACTTCTAGAGCAATATTTACCTGTCCTCTACCTCCATCCATTAAAATTAAATCTGGATATCTCGTAAAACTTCCATGACTAATATCTATATTTTTCTTAGCAAGTTCCTCAGCTTCTCTCTGTCCATGTGCAAACCTTCTAGTTAATACCTCACGCATCGAAGCATAGTCGTCCGGGCCTTGTACTGATTTAATCTTAAATTTTCGATAATCATTTCTTTTTGGTTTACCGTTTTCATAGACCACCATGGAGCCAACCGATTCAAATCCATTGGTATTAGAAATATCGAAGGATTCCATACGGTATATCTCAGGAAGAGAAAGTAAATCCGCAATATGCCTAACAGCTCCAATGGTCTTTGCTTCTTCCCGTTGAAGTTTTTCTGAATCCTGTTGCAATACCAAAGACGCATTTTTTTCAGCAAGCTCAACAAGACGTTCCTTATCTCCTTTTTTGGGTACATGGATTCGCACCCTTTGACCACGTTTTGTGCTTAACCATTCACTAATTAGTTCCTCTTCTTCCAATGGCTCTGACAGTAATAATTCTCTTGGAATATAAGGAGTTCCAGCATAAAATTGTTTTACAAAGTTTGTCATAATACTGGACCTACTCTCATTTGCCACCCCAGTAATATGATAATGATCTCTTCCAAGCATCTTACCATCGCGTATAAAAAATACCTGAGCAACTGCTTCATCACCAGTACTTGCAAATGCAATGATGTCTCGATCCACGCCATCCACGTCGGACGCTTTTTGTTTCTGGCTTAATTTTTCAACACTTAGTATTAAATCACGATATCCTGCTGCTTCTTCAAATTCTAAGTTTTCAGAAGCCGCCTTCATCTTAGCTTGTAAATCTTTTGTTACCAGTGCATAATTTCCATTCAAAAACTCAATCACTTCATCAATGGATTTTCGATATTCCTCTTCTGAAATATACCCTTGACAGGGTGCCTTACATTGCTTGATATGATAATAAAGACAAGGACGTTCCACACCTATATCCTTTGGTAAGTTACGGTTACAGGTACGAATAAAATAGATGCGACGAAGAAGATCAAGAATATCTTTTACTGCCCCTAAACTCGTATATGGTCCAAAGTACTTTGCCTTATCTTTTTTCTGCTGTCTCGCAAATAGTACTCTTGGATAAGCTTCATTCACCGTTACTTTAATGTAAGGATAGCTTTTATCATCTTTAAGCATTGTGTTATATTTTGGACGGTGCTCTTTAATTAAGTTACACTCAAGTACCAGTGCTTCCATCTCAGAGTCTACGATAATATATTCAAAATGATCGATGTGGCTGACCATCTGTTGTATTTTTGTCGATAAATTTCTACTGCTCTGAAAATATTGCCTTACACGATTCTTTAAACTAATTGCCTTGCCTACATAAATAATCTCATCATTTTTATTATGCATTATGTAGACACCTGGTTTTGCTGGAA
>JAEWHR010000178.1 GCA_023387655.1 Bacillota bacterium | reverse complement strand
TATAATAATATGGTAATTATTATCAAATAATGTCATGTTTTAGGTGAGATATCCATGACAGAAAGGTTGTTTATGAGAAAAAGTAAATTTAATAAAAAAAAGAAAAAAAATACTAGTATTATTATGAAATTACTTGCTATAGGCCTACTTCCTTTATTAGTCTTGGATATTGTTTTAACTGTTAGTAGTACTAAAATAATAAAAGAAAGCATAAAAAGTGAAATTGAGACTTCACTTAAGTATGTATCTGCTTCTTTAGTTGAAACCTATACAAATTTGTATCCAGGTAATTATACTACAGATGTCTCTGGTGGTATTTATAAAGGAAAGAAGCATATCTCCATTGATCAAAGGTTAGTAGATTCTATTAAAGCAAGTTCTGGCTTTGATTGTACTTTATATTTTAATAATATGAGAATTATAACTACCATTAAGAGAGAACGAGATGGTATACGCGCTATTGGCTCTACTCCTGATTCAGATGTAAGACAGTATGTTGAGATTGATGGTAATACCTATTCTAGTGATTCCTTGATCATTGAAGGAATACGCTATTACGCATATTATCAACCTCTTCGTGATCCTGATGGAAAAATTGTTGGAATGGTATTTTCCGGAAAGGAGTATGATTCAGTTCAAACTCAGATTAAATCGCAGATTACACGTATTGTAGTTATTTCTATTATATTTATTGTACTTTCTGGAATCCTTACTATTCTAATATCTCGTAGACTCAGCAAGGCTATGAAAGAAGCGAACAACTTTTTATCCAAGGTTTCTGAAGGTAACCTTGCGACCTCTATGCCAAGCAAATATTTGAATCGACGAGATGAAATTGGCCATATTTTGCAAAACTCTGCTTCCTTACAGCAACAATTACTACATATCGTAAGTAAGATTAAAGCAACCACATCAGAATTAGTAATCTCCTCAGATACTTTATCTGCTGCCTCAGCCTCCACAGATACAACGGTAAATGAAGTATCTCATGCAATGGATGAAATAGCGCAGCAGGCAATGACTCAGGCAAAGCAAACACAAACTGCTTCCGATAATATTTCAATGATAAATACACAGATGAACTCAATTTTGGTAGCAGTTGATGCTCTTACAAAAACAGCACTTACAATGTCAAAAGCAGAAAAACAATCCACTCAGATTCTTCATCAACTGAGTGAATCCAATGACCAGACGATGAACTCTGTTGTTAAAATAGCCAAGCAAACTGATACTACAAATCAAGCGGCACAAGAGATTCAAAAAGCAGTTGGTCTTATTCAAGCCATTGCAGAAGAAACTGATTTATTATCCCTAAATGCAAGCATTGAAGCTGCTAGAGCAGGGGATTCTGGTCGTGGATTTAGTGTAGTTGCAGAAGAAATTAGAAAACTAGCAGAACAGTCTAGAGCTTCCGCTAGCGAGATTGAATTGATTATCCAAAAACTTCTTCATGAATCCAATACTACAGTTGAAGTTATGAAAGAGGTAAAATCAAGTATTGATGCCCAACAAGCCTATCTTCATCAAACAGAACAAAACTTTAAATCAATTACTGAGGGTATCAATATTTCTTCCGATAATGTTGATAATATTCGCACTAAAGTCTATGATCTAAATGATTCAAAGAATACTATTGCCAATGTCATTGGTTTACTAGCCTCGATATCACACGAAAATGCAGCTGTAACTCAGCAAACTTCAAGCTCAGCACAGGAATTAGACATTACTGTAAATAACTTAGCTCATTCTTCTCAAGCACTCAAAGACATTGCACGTGATCTAGATAACCAACTATCAGTTTTCAAACTATAATTTGGTATTCGTTCTAATGTGCTCGCAATTATATGATTGCGAGCACTGAAATTTTAACAGGAATGCAAAAATGAACTCTCGAAACTTCAACAAACTCTGGTATTAATCTAGCGAAAAAAAAAATAAGATATTCATAACTTCCATGTATTAATTTTTCTGAAACGACACATATTATAAGGGTAAAACCAAACTGAATGTAGGAGGAAACAACGATGAGTAATCCAAGTAACCAAAGCATTCAATCTTCAGAGGCTAAAGATGGCATTGATGCAGGAGATAGTCCAATTGACAGGTAAGGCTTATAGGACATGATCGTCTTATAAGCCGGTAAGGTTTTGCAAAATAAAGGTCCACTTATTTTACATATTATATATGTAAATAAGTGGACCTTTTACAATAAGATTTGAAATCCTATCTACCTACCACGTTCACTATTTGTCCGACACCAGGTTCGTGGAGCAGGCCATAAGATAATAGTTATTGTGATTAAACTGAAATGTCCCTGCCGTTGTTAAAGGGACTTTTTTCGTATGCGCGGCATAAGAACGACCATTTATTTGGTTGATAAAAGTCACCATGATGGGATAACGATCTTTCATGCTGGCTAGCGAAGCATAAAATATTTGCTCGAATAAGCCGGTTCCACGCACTGATTTATCAACACATACGGGTCCATACTGATACGAATTTTGGACAGTCAACTTTTGTCCGTCTAACGTATACTCTGGCAAATGTTCAATCATATGAGCAAATAAAGGCCATTGTGCCCAAAATTCCCAAGAAGCCGCTGTTGCATAAGCAAGGACTTTCCCTGTTTCATCTTTTGCAACAACAACTCCCTGCTCCCTTGTAATGAGGTTTTCAATCTGTTCAGGAGTAAAATTCGTTGTAACAAATCCATCTTTGCGATCTGCGGGTAATATAAAATCTGTATGGTAAGCGCGGTGTAAAGAGACGATATTTTCAAAATCATTCATTGTCGCTTGTGAAATAGTCATTTTATATCTCCTTTTCGTGATTTTTATTCTATAAATCAATTATATCATGTAGCCTAATCAATGGAAACGAAATAATTGTTAGGGTGAATAGATGTCTTGACAAAGGGACTTTATTTCAGAAAATTTAATGTATTCTTATCCTTCACAAAATTCATAGTATTGTAAAGTACTAATACATCTGTAATCTTATTCTCTTCTATAAACTCTTCTACTCCTGCATTATAATAACGAAAATCTATCATAAAGGTCTCTTCATAATGGTTAACTGCCAAAGGGACAAAGGAATGGGCATAGGAGTCCTTAATTACTAAAAGCCTTCTTCCATTCTTATTATTAGTTTTTACTTCAACCAAGGCGTTATTTCCACCCATATATACAGAATATTTATCTTTCCCCTCTAATTTGCTTAGATCATATAAAGTATCTGTATGATCCGTTAAATTATAAAGTAATTGATAATTCATATCTTCTTTTATTTTATATAAGTAAATCTCATCTGGTTTAACATTCACATTAACTCTTGAATGTAAGGTACCAAAGAACTGATCAGAAGCTAAGGTGATGTCAAATTGTTTTTGACTAAGTGGCATAATTCCTGCATCCGTTGCCCACTGCTCATATGCATAAAATGCACCCAATGCAGTCCAGTGATGGTCAGTACGATAATAAATATACTCCTCTTTATGTTGATTCAATATATTTCTAACATCAATGAATGTACCTTTTGGTAGAGCTTCTATCACTTCATCAATGTAGGCATCTTGATCATATCCAGTAGCAAAAGGTGGTAGTTTATCTTTTAAAACCATCGATGCTGTAGGTACCATCATAACATTTACTCGGTCCTCACCAAGTTTATCTGCATATTTCTTAACAAAATTTATTAAGCGATCCTTGTTTTTTTGTGCTTGTTCTTCAGATACATCACTCTTATCATGTTTTTCAATCAAATATCCATCTTCTGCAAAATATACAGAATTAATATCTGGCTTAAGCATGGCTCTTTCCGCCATGGTTTTTATATAAATCCAGTTATCTCTAAAAACGAACTGATCATTGATATATTCATCTAGCTCATTCATGTATTCACCATTGATTAACTTTTCATTCGTATATTTCGGTAATTTTGCTAATAATCGATTTTCATTTTCAGAAAATGTTTTCTCTGGTGTTACGAGATTACATATGATAAGTACTGACCACAATAAGGTGAAAAAACAGAAAAATATTTTGTTAAATGTTAGTTTCATATGAAACCTCCCTAGAATCTAAAATATAAAAACGGATTATAGGTACTGTCAACAAGATATGCAACACAACCTATAAACACTGAAACATATACGAAAGTGGCACAAACATAAATATATTTCTTAGTTGTTTTCTCAGTATAATGAATCACTTTCTTCATATGTGGAGTTGAAAAATAAGCTGCAAGGACAAATATAACTCCATAACTTAACAAATAATAGAGGCTCTCGCGATTAATCAATGGCACTCCTTGCAAACCAAACATTCCCAATAGATAATTCTTAAGTTGATTTAGATCCTCAAAGTAAAAGATTGCCCAGCTGATCATAACCAATAAAATAGTATATACATGCTGGAAGAAAGCCGGTATTTTATTAAGTACCTTTAATAAGAAATACTTTTCTGCAATTAATATTATCGCAAAATACAATCCCCAAAAGATAAAATTCCAGGATGCACCGTGCCAAAATCCTGTCAAAGCCCATACAATAAGTAAATTTCTAAGATGTTTTAACTTAGAGCATCGATTCCCACCAAGAGGAATGTATACATAATCACGGAACCAGGAACCAAGTGTTATATGCCAACGACGCCAGAATTCAGTGATACTTTTAGATATATATGGGAAGTTGAAGTTCTCATCAAAGCTAAGCCCGAATATCCTAGCGAGGCCAATTGCCATGTCTGAATAACCGGAAAAATCAAAATATATTTGAAACGTATATGCTAAAATACCAATCCAATATAATAATACAGAAGGATCTCCCGCAGCACCACTGGATATTTGGCTCCATAATAACCCTACATTATTAGCTATTAATACTTTTTTCGAAAGACCTATAATAAAACGACGCATCCCCAATGAAAAACTATCCTGAGTAAGCATATGATCATCTAAGTCATTTTCTACTGTCACATAACGAACGATAGGACCCGCTATAATCTGTGGAAACAAGGTGGTGTAGGCAAGGTAATTGTAATATTTTTTTTCACAGCTTGTTGTTCCTCTATATACATCAATAGCATACGAAATAGATTGGAAGGAGTTAAAAGATACTCCGATTGGAAGGATTATCTCTACAAATGGAGAATTCATCCCAAACAATCCAAATAAGTTACCTAATAAAAAGTTCGTATATTTAAAGAATATTAATACACCTAAATTACTACATACGGATATTAACATATAGATACGACGACGTTTTATATTGTTACGATGTTTTTCCATTAACTTTGCACATACAAAATCTTCTACCGATAGAAGTAACATGATTGGTATAAATCGAATTTCTCCCCAAGCATAAAATACAAAACTAGCAATTATCATTACCAAATTTTTTAATTTACTTGGAGCTAAATAGTAAATTATAATTAATGCTGGTAGGAAATAAAATAAAAAAGTTATACTGCTAAAAACCATGTGAAATTCCTCATTCTTTTTTCGTTTATTATTTTTTTTACTTTTCTTCAACTTAATAATTATTCGTAACATATAAACTAAAGTTACACCTTTATAAAAATTATATAAACTAAGACACTCATCATAACGATGATTGTATTTATAACCTTTTACAACAAAGAGCTGTTCATCGAATCCTCTCCGATAATTAAAAGAAGCTAATATATCATAATTTCTGATATATTAGCTCCATTCTAAATGTTTTATTTATATTCTATTTTGCATATTTCTATTTTTAGACTCACTTTTAATACTGTTCTGCGTATCGTGTCTAAACAGAGCGTTACTGTTTCCGCTAATCAACCCAATACTCAATTCCATGTACTTACTTCCTATTCACTTTTCTTTACTTTGCTTACTATCACTAAAATAACCACTGCAACTACTGCTATTGGTAATAAAACTTTCATTAATCCTATCAACTTTGATGCAATCAAACCACCAAGCATCAGACAGACAATAATTTCTGAAAATATAGCCTTCCCGCTAAAATATGTAACGTCAAATATCTTATGATAGGCAATACCTATAAGTATAGCAAAAATAACCATTAAAACTAATTGTATAAAACCCATATCATTTTCTCCTTCGTTCTATTTACATTCTCTGTAAATTCTTTAAATTTACTATTTCAATAGTAGTTATTTTCTATATCACCTCTTTGTATGATTCTTTTTTCATTATATTTTATATTTCTTCGGAAGTCTTATGCTGGTAGCATATTTAACTCGAAATCGGACCTCCTTACCTTACAGCAAAACAAAGTGGCTTCGCCACTCTACACTTATCAAGTATCATACTTAGAGGCGAAGACATTTTGTAGCGCCGAACCCTTTGGGTGAGTACGCATCCTTCGGAGAGTTTTTAATTTATACGAGGAAATTGAATCGCAATTTCCTCGTATAAATTGAAAAAGACTAATACTCTCAGCTGTATAGCCCAGGTATTAGTCTTTCATAAAATATCCATAGTGATATCCAATATTATAATAATTCTTCCCCTTCTGAACAGAGGAGCTCATTTACTTCTGTAATTGTCATTTTTCTCGCCAAAGCAAACATCAAATAAGCATCTCTTTTTTTTCTTACATATAATTCATTTACACCACCAAACTTTAATGCTTTTTGTGTTTCTTCAACCGTCAGTGGAAATCCAAAAGCAAGCTGTAAAATTTTATTTCTCTTCGGTGATTTCCTCCCATCAAATATTTGATAACCATAAGTAATATCTAATTCTGCTCTTTTAATTACATATTTTCGTTCTAACTCATACTTTATTAATAGTTGAAATAAATAATCACTTAATGATGTTGCTACGAATTCAGATTGATTATACTGTTTGAATTTCTCTATGTCATCGATATGCTCTAGTTCATATTGTAATTCTATGGTTTCCTTGCAATTATCTTTCATACTTTTACCCCCCAAATACCGTTACATTTATTCCAAGCCCTATATCACCAAACTCTAAGACCCACTCATACACACCTGCTTCCAGCGTTTGAAAGTATTCCTTCTTAATAGTAATTGAATTTTCAGATTGATACCAATATTCCTCTCCTATTCTATCATCTCCATTTAATGTATGTATAAACTGCATCTTAGGATAATCATTCCATATTACTGGGACTTCTAAATCTACTAATTCTTCTTTGTTAATAGAGAAATTACCTTGTAATATTTTAGGATAAGTCTTAATATTCTCTAAAAGTTTTACTTGTATAATTGAAGTAGATCCATCATTCATTATAAGAGAAATTGGTACTGTATCCATATTGGTATACGTACTAAGGAGATCACTCCCAAACTCTAACGCTCGTCCACCATACAATATCTTATAATGTTCTTTAGGAACTTCTTTATTATTCACTTTAATACTGCTAATTCGTTTTCCATTTTCATTTCTTAATACGCAATGCAATAGATTTTGCTTACCGATCATATATTCAAAGTTACTATTTAAAAAACTGATTGCAACTGGAACATAATTCTCTTTTTCATCATGAACTCGTACAATAGTTCTACAACCAGTATTATCACTGAAACTTGCATCTAACTGATAATACACATTACTTAATGTATCAAGAAAATCCGTTTTTATAGATATAATATTATTTTCAAACTTATAATCCTTGGAACTTAGAACTCTCCTATCCTCTGCACCTAATAAAGTACAGGTAATATGGCTTAATTTCTTTCCTTCTATCGATGGCATATATATGAGAAGCTCTTCCTTAATAGCTGAATTTTTATAGTAATGTGAGACACTATGATCATCGTAAAACTTATTTTCAGTAGATGCATCAACTGTCTCTTTCTCAATCGATTCTTCACTCCTATCAACTTCTATCTTTTCCTCTGTTCCTATTGGTGTAACTACTGGTGGCATAATCGTAGGATTTATAGGCGGTGAAATTATTGGATTTTCTTCAATAAACATTGTCGGTGTTGGTTCTTTTATCAAATCTTCCCTTGTTTCATGTATCGGTTCTTCTGTTGGTGAAACGGTTGTTTCTTCTGTTGGTGAAATGGTTGAATCTTCTGTTGATTTTTCTGTTGGTGTGACTAATGGTTCTTCTGTTAAGTTTGGAGTTAAACTTGGATTTGGTGTAGCACTGATTTCCTTCTCAACCGATACATCATCTTCTAATCCCATTGTTGGACTTACTACAAGATTATCATCGATAAATGGAGTTTGAATTCCATTCCCTTCTATTCTATCTCGATTTATCCTATGAAATACTAAAACAAAGAGCAAACAGAAAGCAATAATCACACCATAAGAGTATCGCCATTTTAACCATTTGCTTTTATTTAATTGCATGTTGTTTAATTCCAAAATGAGTTCCTGTACACTTTGGTAACGATTTTTTGGATCAAACATCGTACACTTATTTATTATATCTTGAATCTGTTTTCGATTATTTCCGTTATTTATATTGTGATTGACCTCAGCATGAGAAAATCTTTTACCATATTTCATTTCATAAAAGACAACACCCATAGCATAAATATCACTTCGTACATCAGTTTGTGAATATCCAAACTGTTCTGGTGGTGCGTACTCAATAGTACCTAACTTTTTTGTATCCTCTGTTTGCCCCTCTGTTCGATATTCTCTTGAAGCATCAAAATCAATAATCTTGACTATGCCTTCTTTAGTTAATAATATATTACTAGGTTTTATATCCCTATGAATTATCGGTGGTCTACACTCATGTAAACTCTGTACCGCCTCACATATCTGTCGAAATATTTCACTTGATTTTTCTTGAGAAGCCACATGATTGGAACAGTATTCTTTTAAAGTCACACCATCAATATACTCCTCCACAACAAATAACTTATTATTTTCCTCATAACATTCATAAATTATAGGTATATGTTCATTATGTAATGTTTGTACTTGAAGATAGACATCTTTATTCGCATTCTCAAGTTCTTTTAGGATAACAGGAAAATCATATGTATCTATCATAGCAAGACTAACTGTACTTTTGTTTGTCTTCGTAATTGTTTCAATTATTGTTATCTTATTCATCGCTCAATCCCCTACTAAATAAGCTTATCCTCTGTCTTATTCTTTACAATATTACAATATTTTAACAGTTACCGCAACTACAAGAAATTAGTTAGCCCCTACTCACCAAAAAAAGGACCAAGTATCTCTACTTGATCCTAATCATTCTTGCTGCAGTCGACGAAACTTGTATATTTTATAGTTTTTTAAAGCCTATTAAATAAGTATTTCATCGATCGACGCTGTACTTGCCAAAAACCGCAAGAAATATTTTAGTTACTAATTCACTTTTACTGACTTTGTAGCACTAGCACCTATACTATTTTTGCAATAAACTTTCACAACACTACCTTTCACTAACTTAGGCACTGAGGAAGTCGATTGAAGGTATTATTTAATACTGTCATCCAACTTTATAAATAGCACACTCATAAGGTCTCAAAACTTCGCTATTTTCACTATAATTGGATATTAACAGCTGATATCCATTTATTTTATGAAATCGCTTGTTCGTTCTTTCGCTTAAGTTGCACTCAATATAAAAGCATTCTTCCTCAAACCTACGATAGTAACAAAATAGATTCTTTCTTTTCACATCTACAAAGTCAATTTCTCCATAAATGAGTGCAGTATTATTCTTCCTAAGTGCTATTAATTCCTTATAAAAATGAAGCACAGAGGAGTTATCCTTTAACTGCTGCTCTACATTACAGTCCTTATAATCCTCATCATTTAAAATCCATGGAGTTCCCGTTGTAAATCCACCATGTTCTAATGCATTCCATTGCATCGGTGTTCTTGCATGATCCCTTGTACCAGCAAGTACTTTAGCAAAAGCTTCTTCCTTAGAATTCATTTCTATTAGTTCTTCATAAAGATTGATACTTTCAATGTCACGAATATCTTCAATTGAGTGAAAATTCTTATTCACTGCACCAATTTCCTGCCCTTGAAAGATAAATGGAGTACCACGTAGTGTAAA
>JAEWHR010000173.1 GCA_023387655.1 Bacillota bacterium | reverse complement strand
GATAAGGAAGGATTTATTGGATTGTTTAAAGGTGGCTTTACTTCGTCTGCCGTTGGAATTTCTTCTGCTCTTATATTTGGTTATATTGCGTCCTTGATATTTAGTCCGAAGATGAAAGAATAGAAACAATATAGAAAGACATATTATTATTATTCATTATTTATTATTTGTTATTTGTAACACTTTAAAAAACGAGTGAAAAATGTTTCATTGAAGAAACATTATCACTCGTTTTATAAGGAATTAGTGCTTTACTAATAAAATCAAATAAACTAAGTTTTCTTTTTATATAAAAAATATGATTGCCTACGGCTGATTATCAGAAGGTGGGATAATAATAACAGGAGGAGGTGTAGTGGTCGGTACTATAGGCATCTCATAATCATCATAATCTTCCTCATCTTCTGATCCTATTGGTGTTTCATAATAATCTCCATCCGTTGGAGGAGCAACAGTGCCTTCGCTATGGATTGGGCAAGTTGTAGCAATATCACCCGTCGGTAATAGATATGGGGTATCATCGGTTTCGCTAGTTTCTTCTTTGATTAAGTAAACTTTTTCTTCCAAGGAATCCAGTGGACAATATGGACTTGCAAAATGCCCAGAAGCCTTACAGATACTTACTTTTGTATGAACTGTACAGGCCTGCGTTGGAATGGTATCCTTAGCAAAATATTCAGTTCTAGTGCAATCACCGCTTAGTGCTTTATCACATAGCCCAGGAACTGCTAGTTGACCTGATTTTATACATATTTTAGCAGAAACAATGGAGTCTGGTTTTACAAATGCCTTGTTTTCTAACGAAAGAGTAGAATGGATTTCTTCCATAATATTTCTCCACAATACTTTGTGATAGGATTTTTCCTTTTGTGGGAAGCTATAATCAAATCCTGTCCATATAGCAGAAGTATAATACGGAGTAAATCCAACAAACCATAAATCGTAATCTGACGTGGAAGTACCAGTCTTTCCTGCTATCGCCATGGAGTTAAATCGAATGCTTGTTGCAGTACCTTTCTTTACGGTATCCTCCATTGCATTGGTTAATAACCATGCGGTGGAAGAATACATAACTTGTTTGGAACTTGGTTCATTCGAAAGTATGACTTTACCACTCTGGTCAAGTACCTTTGTATAATAGATAGGTTCGTTGTAAACACCGCCATTCGCAATTGCAGCATATCCTGCGGTCAATTCTACATTTGTTACACCTTCTGTGATACCACCTAAAGCAAGAGGAACACCGATATCTGTAAATTTCTTTCCGTTTATAACTTTTAACTCAACTAAATTAAATCCAAGACTTGTTAAATAATCAAATCCTTTTCTTGGCGTCACTGCCTCCATAAAACGGCAAGCAATGATGTTCATAGAACTATAGATGGCCTCTCTCATCGTACTTAAGCCCTTGTACTTTTTATTCCAGTTGGTTACGGTACTTTCACTATTGGGATAGGTATATGCTGCATCATCCATGACACTGGCAAGTGTAAAACGACCTGAATCAAGAGCTGGGAGGAAGGAAGCCAATACCTTAAAGGTTGAACCTACATTACGCGTGGTATTTGTAGCACGATTTGTTGTAAGGCTACCAGTCTTATTGCCACGGCCACCATACAAAGCAACGACATGACCAGTATGCTGATCCATAATTGTCATTGAAGTCTGTGGCTGTATGATAATCTGTTTTTCCTCACGATACTCCTGATCTTCTTTTACTTTCGCATTACGGAATTCTTCAATCTTAGCCTCCATATCTTCCTTACTAAATCCAAGGGAGTTTATACCTACCTTTGGAGTATAAGGTTCATGATAGTAAAGGCCCTCTGTATCTTTATAATCTTTAAAATATTCCATTAGGTCATTGATATGATAATGAGTGACATTATCTTTATCATCATAAACGGATAGGGCATATTTCAAGTAATAATAGGAACCTTCTCCAATAGCTGGGAAGTTTGACTCATCTAGAAAATACTTATCTACGATATCTTGAATGGTTTTATCTTGAGTGGTATAGATACTTAATCCTCCACTATTAAGTAAGTAAGTAGCATCATCTAGCGTATATCCCTTCTTTGTCTGAAGATCGGATAACACTTGTTCATATACTTTATCCGAAAAATAGGAATAGTACGTACTAGGAGCCTTTTCTTCGTTGTACTTTTTAATACGGCTGTACACATCATCAGCTAGGGCAGAATCATATTCCTCTTTCGTAATGAATTCAAGACGCAGCATAATGTCTAAACAGTCCAGTCTACGTTTTGCATTCCTTTGGGGATTATTAATAGGGTTACAATATACCGGAGAAAGAGCAATTGGCGCAATTACTGTGGCTTCTGATAAAGTTAGTTCAGAGATATCTTTTCCAAAATAGCTTTGTGCCGCAGTCTGGACACCATGGGCACTATTACTAAGATAAATATTATTTAGATACGCCTCTAATATCTCCTCCTTCGTATAGATGTCTTCTAATTTTATTGCTAGATACTGTTCTTGTAATTTACGAACAATCTTATCGACATCATTTGGTTCATTACCATAATTAAATACTTTTATCTTAAGTAACTGTTGTGTAATGGTACTTCCACCAAAGCCAAAGCCCCTTGTTTTTAACACAGAGAAACCAGCACGAAAGATACCGTAGACATCGATACCGTCATGATCATAGAAACGCTCATCCTCGAGAGCAATAAAGGCGTTCTTTAGTACATCAGGGATTTCATCAATGCTAACTAAGATACGGTTTGATTCTGCACCGATTAGTTCTTGTGCTAAAGTTCCATCGCTATAATAAATATGGCTGGCAAAAGCATTTGGCTCTATGTTAACTTGGCCAATGTCTGGGGCTGACTCAATAATTCCCTTCACTGCTCCAGAAACTGCAACTACACCAATGACGCCTAGAAAAACAAAGCATAATATACATAGGCGAAATAGTGTGATACGAAATTTTGAGTTTAATCGCTTACTGGTAGACTTGATATCGCGTTGCTTCTTTATGACACCTTTTCTGCTAAAATCCATAGGTAACCTCCTAATTAAAAGCTACTATAAAATATACAATACAGAGTGGATATTGATTTACTTTATAGTTTTGGTAAATCTCTTTACAGATACGATATAAGAACGATAGGAAGAAATATTCTTATATCTATTATTGGCTGATTATTCCATTTTATCATAATGTTGTAAAAAATTCAATGAAAGTTAAGGACACAGCCAATGAACAAGGAATGTAAAATGAATTTTTTATCTAAGAATGGAGATAAGTGTCATAGCATTTCCATGTCAGTTTTCTGAAAGGTATAGCTAATCCCATAGCTTATCATATTGCATATCGGAAAGCATGGGTACAAAAAAGGAGCCTTTGCAGTGCAAAAGCTCCTTAATGGTAAGTGAAAATTATATTAATTCTATTTTACCTGTTATAACAGAGTTGCTTTATCGTCAAATATACGATATCTGATAAAATTACTAAATCTTATGGTTGATCATCAGATGGTGGAATAATAATAACTGGTGGAGGTGTAGTCGTTGGTTCCACCGGTGTTTCATTATTTTCACCTTCATCCTCCGGTTCCTCTGGTGCAACTGGTGTCTCATTCTCTTCATCATCCGTTGGAGGAGTTACAGTATTTTCATTATGAATTGGACAAGGAGTTGCAAGATCACCCTTTGGTAAGATATATGGGGTATCATCGGTTGGGCTAGTTTCTTCTTTAATCAAATAAACTCTTTCCTCTAAAGAATCTAGTGGACAATAAGGAGTTGCAAAATGTCCAGATTCCTTACAGATACTTACTTTTGTATGAACTGTACAGGTTTGCGTTGGAACGGTTCCCTTAGCAAAATATTCAATTCTTGTGGTGTCACCACCTAATGCCTTATCACATAATCCAGGAACTGCCAATTGTCCGGATTTTGTACAAATCTCGGCAGTTACAATGGAGTCTGGTTTTGTAAATGCCTTGTTTTCTAACTTAAGAGTGGAGTGAATTTCCTCCATAATATTTCTCCATAAGGCTTTGTGATAGGATTTATTCTTCTGTGGGAAGTTATAATCAAAACCAGTCCAGATAGCAGAGGTATAATATGGAGTATATCCAACAAACCATAAGTCGTAATCTGACGTTGAGGTACCAGTCTTTCCTGCAATCGGCATAGAGTAATTACGGAATCTTATGCTTGTTGCAGTACCTTTCTTAACGGTATCCTCCATTGCATTTGTTAATAACCATGCAGTGGAAGAATACATTACTTGCTTTGAACTTGGCTCATTCGAAAGAATTACTTTTCCATTCTGATCTACGACCTTAGTATAATAAATCGGTTCATTATAAACACCACCATTAGCAATTGCAGCATAACCAGCGGTTAATTCCACGTTTGTTACACCCTCTGTGATACCACCTAAGGCAAGAGGAACACCGATATCAGAATAGGTCTTTCCATTCTCTAAAACTTTTAACTCTATTAAATCAAATCCAAGACTTGTTAAATAGTCAAAGCCTTTTCTTGGTGTAACGGCCTCCATAAAACGACAGGCAATGATATTCATAGAATTATAGATGGCTTCACGCATTGTACTTAAGCCTTTATACTTCTTATTCCAGTTGGTTACAGTATCGGTAGAACCTGGATAAGTGTATGCTGAGTCATCCATTACACTTGCAAGTGTATAACGACCTGAATCAAGAGCCGGTAGGAAAGAAGCCAATACCTTAAAGGTTGAACCAACCTGACGCTGAGAGTTTGATGCACGATTTGTAGTACGGTTACCAGTCTTAGTACCACGGCCACCATACAAAGCTACAACGTTACCAGTATGTTGGTCCATAATTGTCATGGAAGTTTGAGGCTGTAATGTAATCTGCTTATTCTCAACATATTCTTGATCTTCTTTCACTTTTGCATTGCGGAATTCTTCGATCTTAGCTTCCATATCTTCCTTACTAAATCCAAGAGTGTTTATACCGACTTTTGAGGTATAAGGCTCATGATAGTAAAGACCTTCTGTATCTTTAAAATCTTTAAAATATTCAAGTAGGTCATTCGTATGATAATGAGTAACGGTATCTTCATCTTCATAAACGGATAAGTCATATTTCATCTCATAATAGGAACCTTCCCCAATAGCTGGGAAATTTGACTCATCTTGAAAGTATTTATCTACGATACCTTGAATTGTTTTATCTTGAGTAGTGTAAATTTTCAATCCACCACTATAAAGCATATAGGTAGCGTCATCTTGCGTATAACCTTTTTTGGTTTGAAGGTCGGATAATACTTGTTCAATTACCTCGTCTGTAAAGTAAGAATAATACGTACCTGGTGCCTTTTCTTCATTGTGCTGTTTGATTCGGCTGTACACATCATCTGCAAGGGCAGCATCATATTCCTCTTTTGTAATATATTCAAGACGAAGCATATTATCTAAGCAGTCTTTTCTACGCTCTGCATTCTTTTCAGGATAGTTAATTGGATTACAACGAACAGGGGAAAGAGCAATTGGAGCTATTACAGAAGCTTCTGATAAAGTTAGATCAGAGACATCTTTACCAAAATAGCTCTGCGCTGCAGTTTGTACACCAAATGCACCATTACCAAGGTTAATGTTATTTAGATAAGCTTCTAAAATTTCATCCTTAGTGTAGATATCCTCTAGTTTGATTGCAAGGTACTGTTCTTGAATCTTACGAACAATCTTATCAACAGCATTGGCCTCATTACCGTAATTAAAAACTTTTATCTTTAATAGCTGTTGTGTAATGGTACTTCCACCAAAGCCGAGTCCTTTTGTTTTTAATACAGAGAAACCTGCACGGAAAATACCGTAAACATCGATACCGTCATGCTCGTAAAAACGCTCATCTTCGAGAGCGATAAAGGCATGTTCCAGTACATCTGGGATTTCATCAATAGAAACTAAGATACGATTAGATTCTGCACCAATTAATTCTTGTGCTAAAGTCCCGTCGCTATAATAAATGTGGCTAGCAAAACCTTCCGGATCGATATTAACCTGCCCTATGTCAGGGGCTGAATCAATAATTCCCTTCACTGCTCCGGATACGGATACTACGCCTATGATGCCTAAGAATACAATGCAAATCATAGATACACGAAAAAGCGTGATACGAATTTTTGAATTCATTCGCTTACTCGTAGACTTGATATCACGTTGCTTCTTGACGACACCCTTTCTGCTAAAATCCATAGAAAACCTCCTAATTCTAAAGCTGCTATAAAATTTACAATACAAAGTAATTACTAATATGTAATATAATCATATTGATATTTTATAGCTTGGGTAAATCTTTTTGCAGTTACGGTACAAGATCTAAATATAGAAATCTTCTATATCTATTATTGACCGATTCCACCATTTTAGCATAATGCTTTCATTTTTGCAATGAAAGTTAGGTACAGCTAAGTTGCTGTAATCTTATGGAAAATTTATATCAATAATATAGCCCTATGCTTTCTCAATTAGAATTTCTTGCTCTAAAAAGGCATAATAAACATCATCTAATTCCTCTATAATGGCACGCCCATTTGTTGCTTCAGTTATTTTTTTCTGAAATAAGCCAAAAGAATCTGGTGGAATTAATAGGGTAGCCTTTACTATATCAGTATAATCCGTTGATAATATCGTTAGATTCATGGTACCAGCAATGTATTGAAGTTTTCCAATACCGTTATAGTCTGTAGTGATCTGAAGTTGTTTTCCATAGTGTTTTTCTATGATAACGCTATTTGCTAAGCCTTCTTTTGTTGCTCCTTGATAAGCGCGTACTAAGCCACCAGTACCAAGTAAGGTACCACCAAAGTATCTTGTTACTACAACTGCGGTGTTATGAATTCCTTCCCCTAATAAAACATCAAGCATCGGTCGTCCTGCTGTTTTGCTAGGTTCTCCATCATCACTGCAACGTTGTAATTCATGATTTAAACCAAGGACATAAGCAGAACAGTTATGAGCCGCATCCCAGTATTTTTTCTTCATCTGCTCAATAAAAGTGACGGCTTCTTCTTCTGATTTGATAGGGATTACAGTGGCAATGAAACGAGATTTCTTTTCTATGATTTCGCCGGTTCCACCAGCGTAAACTGTTTTATAGGAAGTTTGCATATTAACCTCTTTTCTAGCACAGAGTGCCTTTTTATAATAAGCTGGAATAGCATATCTTTTCATATGTTGGATGCTTTACTTTTAAACGCTTGTGCGATACAATAGGTACAAACAAATGTACGCAATATTAATATTATATCAATAGCAAATTTGAAGCGCAAGTTAATCCGAATGGAAGATAAGAAGTGGAGTATTAATTTTTTATATGAATTTATTAATAGATAAAAAAACATCAAGCAAGCAACAGTTCATTGCGGCTATACCGATGATACTTATGATGGTTATCATATTTCTATTCTCAGCAAAGTCAGCGACAGAATCCGATGGGACAAGTATTCCTATTGCAGAAGCAGTGCTTACTATATATCAAAGAATATTTGGAACAATGGGAGAGGATTCGTATGTGGTTTCTCTTAGAGTTGCGAATGTCTTAATTAGAAAAGCAGCGCACGTTACTGAATATGGAATTTTGGCTATCTGTGTAAGCTATTATATATGGGTAAGAGGACATAGAGGGAAACTTTTTTTATTCTTCACAATGCTTATTTCAGTGGGATATGCAGTATCAGATGAAGTTCATCAACTTTTTGTACCAGGAAGAAGTGGAAGAATAACAGATGTTTTTATAGACTCCATTGGTTGTATCTTAGGGACCTTATTATTCTTATTGTTTTGTCACTTAATAAAAAACAGGAGTCTAAAAAAACAGCTTTCGAGACAATTGATAAAGTAGTAACTAACTATTTATAGTAAGTATTCACCAAAGATACTAAATAAATTGATTACGTTCAATGGAGTAGTGATAATTTATCTTATTTAATGTCTCTATAAGAGTATCTTCATTCACATCAAGACTTTTACAGAAATCTTGAAGACTTTGAAACTCGTCTCTTAGTTTAGTGTTCACATAGCTGAGTAAGATTATTGGATCGGTTGGTAACATTGAAGTCATCCTTTCATTCAATTTAAGATGGTCTTATCATACTGCATGGTTTTTCTTCTCGTCAAGGTGGTAGTGTGAAAATAAACAGTAATTTTCACACCTGTGTCATCCTCGGCACAAATATCCAACCTATTGGATGGCATGACATAATGGGTTTTTATGTGTGCAGTGTGAAAAATGAAAATCAAATTTTCACTGGAAGAAAGGTATAAAATCACCAGATTGGAGTTTATTATGGATCTATTTGAATATATGAGAGAAAATACGAAGCAAAAAGAATCACCCCTTGCCTCTCGTCTTAGACCAACGAAGTTGTCAGAAGTGGTCGGACAGAGCCACATCATCGGTGAAGATAAGTTATTATACAGGGCTATCATGGCAGATAAACTTGGTTCTGTTATCTTTTATGGTCCGCCTGGAACTGGAAAAACGACGCTTGCAAAGGTGATTGCCAATACCACCAGCTCAAACTTTCATCAAATCAATGCAACCTCTGCTGGGAAAAAAGATATGGAGGGAGTTATAGAGCAGGCAAAACAAACGCTTGGTATGTATGGGAAAAAGACAATTCTTTTTGTAGATGAGATTCATCGATTTAATAAAGGGCAACAGGATTATTTGCTACCATTTGTAGAAGACGGTACGATTGTGTTAGTCGGAGCAACAACTGAAAATCCTTATTTTGAAGTAAATAGCGCGCTTATCTCAAGATCCATCGTGTTTGAATTAAAGCCTTTGGAGCAAAACGATATCAAGGAACTATTAATTCGTGCAATTACAGATAAAGAAAAGGGTCTTGGAGCTTATCGTGCGGTAATGGAAGAAGATGCATTAGACTTTTTAGCAAATGCTGCAAATGGAGATGCAAGGTCAGCTTTAAATGCAATTGAATTAGGTGTATTAACAACAAAACGAAGTGAAGATGGCTTGATTCATATTACATTAGAGGTAGCATCGGAGTGTATCCAAAAACGTGTTTTAAAGTATGATAAGTCGGGGGATAATCACTATGATACGATTTCTGCGTTTATTAAAAGTATGCGTGGAAGTGACCCAGATGCGGCGATTTATTATTTAGCTAAGATGCTATATGCAGGAGAAGATGTGGCATTTATTGCACGAAGAATTATGATATGTGCCGCTGAGGATGTCTCCAATGCTGATCCGAATGCACTTGTGGTTGCAACTGCAGCAGCTCAGGCAGTAGAGCGACTTGGTATGCCAGAGGGGCGTATTGTTCTTGCGCAAGCAGCAGCTTATGTAGCATGTGCACCAAAAAGTAATTCAGCAATAGTAGCTATCGATGAGGCATCGGAATTAGTAGCAAATGACAAAACGCCTCCAATACCTCCTCATCTTCAGGATGCTCATTACAAAGGAGCTGCAAAACTAAATCATGGTGTAGGATATTTATATGCTCACAACTATGAAAACCACTATGTAAAACAGCAGTATCTACCAGATCCTTATGTCGACCGTACCTTTTACCGCCCGAGTGATAATGGCTATGAAAAGACGATTAAAGAGTATTTTCAAAGAATAAAAGGAAAAGAAACCTAATTGTGCTAAGGAAGTATTTTAAATATTACGTACTTGAATGATACCATTAGTCAGAAGCGATAATTAGCATTGAATAAGTACTAGGCAATAATACTATTAGGTAAAAATAATTGCTTGAATGTAAAATAAGATAGACAAATAGAGAGTGATAAAAATTAGCAAAAAGGAATTGGGGAAAAGAAAGGATTTAGAATGAAGACAAATAAAATAAAACGAGTATTAGCAATCGTTGGTATTGTAATATTATTGGGATTATATTTATTTTCCTTAGTAGCAGCGATTCTGGCAAAGCCATATGCGAATGGGTTATTTTTAGCTAGTATATTTGCAACCTTTATTATTCCAGTATTCATCTATGTGTTTTTATTGATGAATCGTACTTTTGGGAAGAGTAAAGAAGGATACACTATGCATGAAATCAATAAGATGAAGAAAAAAGGATTTGATGAAGCAAATCAGACAAATAATAAGGATCAAGAGAAATAAATAGGATTAAGAAAAACAATAGAATAAAGATCAAGAAAGAACCAAGATAAATAAATTGAAGCAAAAAAATGAAATAATCCATCGAACGTAATATCGTTTGGATTATTTCATTTTTTTAATTTGCAGAATAGCTAGTTGTTATTTTCCGACTCCTTAACAATTTGCTCCAGGATGCGAATCTTGAGTGTTGTTGATTGTAACTTTCTAGCCCTTAATATATTCTTTTTGGAACATTGATTCACCAAGCACGGTGAAACTTAAAATTTGCTTAGGAATGTGTACATACGTGGGAAAATATGTTAAAATCTACAATGTTAAGAAAAAAATGGGAGTGCAATGATGAATGTTACTACATATGTTAATAGGGACTGCTTTGTGGAAAACGCAATAAAGTCTCTAACCTAAAGAACCTCAAATGCTCTAAGATTAACAATCATCAGGAAACAGTGATATGGTTATAAGAAGAATAGCCCATCCTGTATGCCACTTTCACTATCAGTATTATAATCTAGTCTAGGAGGACTTATATGAAATCAGCAAGGAAAATCAAATTTACATTAATCACATTTATACTTTCAGTCATGTTCTTACCAGCTTTTCATTCTAAAGCAGAATCCATGGGCCACAAAGAAGGGGAATTCGAAAGTCATATTTATTTGCGATATGATCTTAGTATGACATGGAGTGAAGCGAAACAATTTTGCGAGGAACTGGGTGGTCATCTGGTTACAATTAATTCTCCGGAAGAGCAAAAATTCGTAACTAATGTAATGATGTCAAACGCCTCAAAATCAGCTTATTGGATTGGCGGATATCAGGAGGGAGGGATTTGGAAGCTTCTTAATGGAGAAGATATGTCCTACACAAACTGGAGTGAGAATGAACCCAATAACAGCGGACAATATATGCATATGTATAAAAGCGGGAAATGGGATGATACCACAAATAACAACAACTTGAATATGCATGGATTTATCTGCGAAATTGAATCTGATACCATATCTATACCGAAGGATGTAAAACGTAATGGAATCAGTGCTTATAAAAGATACGATC
>JAEWHR010000163.1 GCA_023387655.1 Bacillota bacterium | reverse complement strand
CAAATTTAGTTTAATTTTATCCTGTTTTGACAGGAAAGAAAAGCATGAAAAAAAGTGTACCAAAATGATTTAGAATATATATCTATCCATTTTGGTACACTTTTTTTGTTTCTGACGATGTTCTTTGTTTATAATATTGGATATTTATATAATTTCATTTCTTATTATACTATTTCAGATATCGAAACTCTGGTTCCATAAAAGTTACTCCTCTATCCATTACATAATCAAGAAGCTTTTGATAATACCTTGGGATTACAACGTCTGTTTCCTCGTGATCATGTAACAATATGATATGTCTACTTCCTTCTTTAAGGAGTGGCTCAGTCCCTTCTTTTTCTTCGTGAATGCGCTGAATCAAATCCTCATAGGTGAGTGAATTATCCTTTTGAATGCGGTATTCTGTAAAATCAAACGTCCACAATTCATCCATTCCTTCTTTTAAACCTTCCTTTTCATACCACTCACTTGTAATTTTCGTATCATCTAGTTTACAAAATCCTTGTGACTTTAAGTAATCTTGAAACTTCTTTGACTCCTTAAGTTTTCTCGCACCATACGGAAAGCGAAATAACTTAAATTTTCTAACTTCCTCTGCACGTTCATTCAACTCATTAATAAGCTCCTCCGTCTGCTCCACTTCCCTTATACATTGTTCCAATGTTAACTGTTCGAAGTTTGGATGGGAATAACTATGGTTTCCAATAATAGCTCCTTTTTTTAGTGCATAAATTCCCTCTTCCATCTTCCCTTCCATATTCTGTCCTGTAAAGAAAAAAATAGGTTTAATTTCTTTTTCGTTTAAATAATCAATAATGTCTCTTGTAATTTTAGACGGTCCATCGTCCATAGTTAAATATGTAATACTCATACTAGCCACCATTCTAGTGCATTAGCACCTTCCCTTTATGATTTAGATTTGTATGAATTAAAACTTTTACTAGATAACATCGCATGAGACATACTATGCTCTAGAAGAAGTTTATGATATGATTATAATACAAATTTAGATTGTTAATGTAAAGGAGAATTCCATGAAAAAGTTTAATAAAGTAAGTAAGATTGCCTTCGGAAGTACGATTGCTATATTACTTGCTAATGCCATCGGGCTAGAATATAGTATATCAGCCGGGATAATAACCCTATTAACAATACAGGATACAAAAAAAGAGACAATTTTTATTTCTCTAAAGCGTATCGTTGCCTTTTTGCTTGCTACAATACTCGCCTTCATACTTTTCCCTAGCTTCGGATTTAGCACCATTCCCTTTGGTGTATTTCTCTTTTTATTTGTTGGTGGTTGCTCTATTGTTAAATTACAAGACGGAATTGCAATGAATTCCGTACTTGCCACGCATTATATACTATCTGAAAATATCAGTATCTCCATGATTACAAATGAGGCTCTTCTTCTTTTTATCGGAGCTGGAATAGGAACACTCATTAATTTATTTATGCCAAGTAATGTAAAGCAAATACGAGAAGTACAAGAGAAAATAGAATCAGATTTACGTAAGATTTTATTTCGTATGGCTTTTTTTCTTAGAGAGTCTGATAAAACGAAATATAAAGATCATTGCTTTACTCCATTACAAGAAGATATTAATCTAGGTCTTACCTACGCATATACCAACATGAATAATACTTTATTTCAGGAATCTCAATATTTTATTCGCTATATGGAAATGCGCAAACAACAGTTACAGGTACTAACTGAAATTTATGGAAAAATTATATCTCTACACTCTGTACCAAACCAGGTTATACCCATTTCACAATTTATAGAAAAGATCGCAAATTCCCTTGCAGAATCAAATAACGCGAAAGCTCTATTGCAACTTGAGCATAGCCTAGAAGAAGGATATCGCCAAAGCTCACTCCCACTTACAAGAGAAGAATTTGAAGACCGAGCTGTGCTATACATGATACTAAAAGATTTTAAAATTTTTCTTATGATGAAAGAACAGTTTGCTGATACATTAACGAACGAACAGATCGAAAAGTATTGGTCTTAAGTTTAAGTTTATCATGTAGTAATTAACATACTTCTACTAGCCTATTAATACGTTGCGATTCACTAAATACATGTTATAATAAGATAAAAAGGAAGTGAAAATACTATGTATGAATGGAAAAATATTAATATAAAAAGTCAATATGAAATGCAAAAAATGGTCGCTAAAAATAATAGTATCTCTTCATTTACTGAAGAAGAATTGTCTGTTACCAATTTAAAGACGAAAAACTTTACTTCGATTCACGACCCACAAGTCAAAAGATTAGTAGAACTAGCTTACATCCGTGGTACTTTAAATGGACTGCAACTAGCAGACACACAAGCAGAGGCAGTGTCTAATGATAAAAAATCAGCCGTTGTTATCACAAAACAAGTGGAAGTTCAAAAAGCTGTGAATGAAGAAAGACTTTACTTTGTTGCGTGCAAAGTAAGAAATAAGCAAGATAAAGTAGTCTATACGAATCTTATGTTAAAAGCTAGAACTGACGCAGAAATCGAATCTATGGCGTCCTATGAATGTAAAATAAAACATCAAACCTTAATTCAATGCAAAATTGTAAAGTCCTATGGAACTGATACCATGCAGTTTCAATTTGGTATTGGTACCAAAGATCAGACTACTCTTGCTGCACTTGGTAAGAAGATGTTACAGTAATTTTTATCGATATGTTCTTATGAACATAATAGCGAATAATGCTACAAAAATCTCCATAGGTATGACCATTCCTTTGGTCTGCCTATGGAGTATCTAAGTAATCTTCCTATTTTCTATTACGAATTTCATGGAGACAATCCAGTACCGCTTCTCTTAGTTTTGAGCCTTCTGATGGCAATTTTGCTAATAACAATTGTAATGTTGATGTAACATGATCTGTTCCAATTTTACCAAGCGCAGACAGTGCAGCAATTTTTACCTCTTCCTCATCACTTTCTAAGATTGCTAATAATACATTAACCGATTCATCTGTATCAGATTCTGAACAGATTTTTGCTAAAGATATTCGTGTATTAGCATCAGAATACAGATATTTATTCTTTAGCTTTTCCCATTCTTTTTTTTGAATCAAATGTTCCATTTTTTCTTCAGTGCTTCCACCAAAACCAAACATACTTAAGCCTTCTTTCCTTGTACTTTCATATTATTTGGTTATCAAATAAGCGTTTTACTCATTTAGTAGCCACTTTTAGTATAGCACTTCTTAAATAAAATGCAACCATCAGGAGATGATCTGCTTCTTCCATACTCCCATCTTGTAAACAATCCATAGAATTCCTGCTGATATTCCATTACTTACTACAACAGCATACCAGATACTTTCTACCCCCATATGAAGTAAACGTTCGCATACGAATAAGGTTGCTAATCGAAAAACCCATAACCTTGTCGCATCAATTGTCATATTAATCATCGTATGACCAGATCCTTGATGTAATCCGTTGGTTGTAGTATAAATACCATTCGTAAAGCACCAAAATGCCATTAATTGAAGAAACTGAGTACCTAATCGTATTACCTCAGGATCATCACTAAAGATGCGAACAATCGGTTCTGAGACAGCATTTCGTGATAAAATTAATCCACCAACAAACAAGAAAATAACTGCGATTCTTCTTGCTAACAAATAAGCCTTTTGAGCTCTTTCCTGATCTCTTGCACCGACACATTGCCCAACAATTGTAGCAACAGCAGAACCCATAGCATTGGCAGGCATGGATATTAGTCCATTGACCCTATTTCCTATTCCGTAGGCACTCACTGCAGTGGACCCATATTTAATTACATTGGAGGTCATCAATAAAAATCCAAGTTGCATGGTACTTCCACCAATCGCAGTAGGCAATCCTATTTTTACAATTGATTTTAATTTATCTTTTTGAATCTTTAAGCTTTCTTTGGTTATATAAAGGGACTTTTTATTATTAAATAAACTGTATAATGCAATCAGTGCACAAGGAACTTTTGCTAATAAAGTGGCAAGTGCTGCACCTGCGATTCCCCAATCAAATCCAATCATAAACAGAGGATCCAAAATCATATTTAAGATAATACCCACAAGATTTAAAAACATTGGCCTTATGGTATCACCTTGGGATTGATTTACTGCAGTAAAAATATTAATAGTAAATAAAAATGGCATATCCAATATTACAATTCTTAAATAAGTAACTGCCATGGAATAAAAAGTTTCTTCACCCGCTAGCCATCCAACTAATGCAGGAGTTAATATAAAGCAAATAGCTGCACAGACAACCGAAAATATCATACTAGAAGCAAATAACTGTCCTACCATTGTTTTTGCATTTTTTTCATCCTTAGCACCTAAGTATTGGGATATTAAAATCGCACCAGCTACAGTAATACCTGTACCAAAATTTACAATAATATTCTGAATCGGTGTAACTACAGTTATGGCTGACTGTGGATCTGTACCAATTTTACCAAGCCAATATGTATCTGTAAGATTATACATTGTTTGAATAAAATTATTCACAACAATTGGTATTGCTAACATTAATATTGTCTTCCATAAAGTCCCCTTAAGTAAATAGTCTTTGTTTTCCTTCATTCGCATAACTTCACATCTCTTTTCACTAACTTTTTGTACGTTATAATACGTTTTGTTCCTATAAGCTATTGTAATCACTTACCTCTATTATAGCAATGACAAATACTTGATCAGCTTCATTTCCATAAAAAATCTAAGAAGTATTAGCAAAAAATCTGTATTATT
>JAEWHR010000142.1 GCA_023387655.1 Bacillota bacterium | reverse complement strand
GGATTCAAAAGGGAATTGATGAGGGTGCAACGCTAGTACTGGATGGTAGAGATGTTACGGTAGAAGGCTTTGAAGGTGGTTATTACCTTGGACCTACAATATTTGATCATGTTACGGAAGAGATGAGTATAGGTACTTCTGAAATCTTTGGACCAGTATTATGTATCAAGAGAGTTAAGAACTTTGAAGAAGGATTAAAGATTATGAACAATAATCCATTTGCGAATGGTTCTGTTATCTTTACTCAAAATGGTTATTATGCAAGAGAATTTACTGCAAGAACCCATGGTGGTATGGTAGGTGTTAATGTTGGTATTCCAGTACCGATTGGAGTATTTCCATTCTCCGGTCATAAAGACTCCTTTTTTGGAGACCTTCATTGCCTTGGAAAAGACGGGATTAAGTTCTATACAGAGAGTAAGTGTGTAACTACACGTTGGTTTGACGAAGAAGAGAAGACAAATACAAAGGTAAGTACTTGGGATGGAACCATTTAATAAATAGTTAGGATTTTTATAAGGAGCTGACACACGAATTCGTTGTGCAGCTCCTTTCTTAGTGCGACCAGTATGGCGCAATCTTGGTACAATAGATTATAGGGGAAAACTATGTTTGACTAGTGTCTGTGGCATCGGTAGCATCATTTGGGGATTCCTCGTCCTCTGTAGGTAATAACGTGATTTCTCCCATTCTCAAAGAATCCCAGTATTCTGTATTTGTTGTAATAGTATACTCTTTTTTTAGTTCTTCGTATGCCTTAAGATATGCTTCGTTAGTTGCTTTCAAAAGAGCTTCTTCTATTGCAGCATCATAACTTTTGGTTGAAGAATTATTTATCATTTTTATGATATAGTAGCCATATTCTCCTTTGATCATATCGCTAATTTCACCATTTTTTAATGTCATAGAAGCTTCTTGATAGGCTGACTCAATTGCTTCGGAGCCTTGGATGAAATCTCTTGTAGTATTCGTTAGACTTACAACATCAGCCATTTCGGTCTTGATCTTGGAAAACTCCATACCAGAGTTAGCTTTCTTTAAGGCTTGTTCCATAAACTCTAACTGCTGAAGCTTTTCTTCTTCCGAAAGTTCTATTGGTTTTAAATCAGCATCATATGTAACAGTTGGAAGGTATAAGTACTCTGTTTCATATTCTTGATATTCCTCTTTATGGATGGAATTTGTAATTGCAGATTCATCAATAATTAAATTCTCTTTTATCTTTTCAGAATATTTCATACCCAGTGAAATTGTATCCAACGCTTTTTTGATCCCGCTTATTGTTATACCGGATTTTTCTATTTGCTCTTGTGTTAACTGAGATAGAAAGTTTTCTGCATTACTTTGATTTTCCTTCGTTTCATTCTCGGATAAGGAGATCCCAGCTTTCATTGCCTGATCAGCAAGGATTTCAAATCGTATTGCAGTATCCATAGTTGATTGTTTCAGTGATTCTCTCATGGTGATTCCATTCTCATCTTCAGAATTCCAATAATCGGTAATACCGTAGTAGTATTCGTTGTATTCTGCTTGATATGCACCAAGTGATTCATAGTATGTAATATAATAAAGCATTTTGTTCATAAAAATATTATTTTGATTTACAGAGAGGACAAGGGCAGTTTCATTGTTTTTTTCTAATGCTTCGGCTTGACTGCTTGTGATTTTTTCATTATTTGAGTCGTTATTACTACAGCCTTGAAAAACTGCGGTATGTAATATTAAGAAGCACAGGAGGAATAATTTTTTAGATTGTTTTCTCAGATTTTTTTTTCTCATAGTTACCTCTTTCACAATTATAGTTTTCCTTAGTAAAGACAATGAAGTTTAACATTTCATGCAATGATTAAAGAGTCGTAATTCGTTAGAATTCATTCTATAGAATTTATTTTATTGAATTCATTCAATTGAATTCATTCTATAAAATATTGTAATCTTTTTCTCAATTGAAGTCAATAATTTATATTAAGTTCACAAAAACTTCACCTATTATTTACATGCATATGGTAAATTGATACGAATTATTTGTCTCAAATAGATAAAAGTTCACAAAAACACTAAAAAAATACCATATATTGTTTTCAAATAAGAACCACTTTGATATAATAGTGGATGAAGTAAAAATGAAAAATGTGATAATGAAATTTGTGAAAAAGAATTTGGCGAAAAAGAAATATGTGAAAAAGAAAAATGCGAAGATAGAAAGAGGTGCTGTATGAAACATTACATAGGAATCGATTTGGGTGGTACGAATATTGTATCGGGAGTTGTGAATGAGAGCTATCAGATATTATCTACAGCTTCAACTCCAACTAACTTACCAAGAGATGCGAGAGAAATTGTGAAAGATATGGTTCTGGTTACAAAGGAAGCAATAAAGAAAGCAGGTCTTACGATAGAGGATATTACATCAATAGGGATTGGTGTTCCTGGAACAGCAAATAAAGAAAGTGGATTAGTAGAGTATGCAAATAATTTAGATTTTTATAATGAGCCGTTATTGGAGCTGATGAAAGAGCATTTTG
>JAEWHR010000212.1 GCA_023387655.1 Bacillota bacterium | reverse complement strand
TTCTTCAACCTATTTTAGGAAAATAACACCTGCTAAGATGAGTGCTCCATAAATAGTCATTACCATACAACCGACATTACCTGGTTTTTTTACCTTAAAATCATATACAAATAAGAATGCTACAATTAACAATACTATGGAATAAATTGTACTTGGTACTCTGTCTACTCCAATAAAATGACGTATTATGTATACACTTGGTAATATCATAGAAATCGTTGTGACTGGTAACCCCTGATAGTATTTACGACATTCTGAGGTTTCCTTTTGTCTTGCCTGTTCCATAACATTAAAATAACCCAAGCGAATTACAGCACCAAGAACAAATAATGTTGCACTGATAATGCCGAGAGCTTCATACTGGCAGGTCATATAAGCAATAATACCCGGTAATACACCAAAACATACGAGATCGCATAATGAATCTATTTGAATACCAAATACTTTTTCTTCTTCTGTTCGATTTTTCATCGCTCTAGCAACTTTACCATCAAACATATCACAGGTTCCAGATATTATAAGACAAAGTAAAGCCCAGTTAATATTTCCTGCAAATGCTTGAGAAATCCCGAATATAGCTGATGTTAATCCTAAGTAAGTTAATATTACCGAATAATTATAAAATCCTATCATATAGCTGTCCACCACTCTCTAAATTTTTCTTCCGTTTTTGCGTAAAGGAACTTAGTACTGTAATAACAGCACTAATTATAATTAAAGCATAGTATGTAATACCTCGGCTTAATAACATTCCAGGCAAAACGAATTCTTCTCCGAAGATTGTCAAAAATATAACTAAAAAGCTACTCTCGCTAGCTCCCATTCCTCCTGGAAGTGGCAGTGAATCAACGGCAAGAGCAATTATGGTCTGCAATGCAATAATCTCAATTGGACTAGCGCCACGAAGACCAAATGCTAAATAAATCACATAAGTGACAGAAAAAAGACTAAGTCTTTGCAGAATTGTAATAATAAAAACATGGAACAAAACCTTCTTGTTTCCCTTTATATAATCTGCACTCTTATCATACTTTTTCAATGTTTGTAATGCTTTTCTTAACCATTTTTCTCGATTCTTGATAATCCTATGTTTCCCTAGCCATAGAATTGTCTTTCCAACTAATTTGGTTACAAAGGATTGTTTAAATACTGCAATCGCTAGGAATAAAACAAAACCTACATTTGCAATAACACCAAACAAGATTAAAAACCAAATATTCGATGCATGAATCGAAATATAATTCCATTCAAAGATTGCTGCAATTAGAGATAAAATAACTAGTACAGTTTTATATGCAGCAGTTACAATCATAAGCACTACCGTAGAAACCGCCATATTAATGCCATCTCGACTCATAGAGTATACTTGCAACGGCTGCCCACCAGAAGCCGATGGAGTAATAGCACTAAAAAAGAATCCTACAAAGGAGTACTTTATGCATTGTAAAAACGATACCTTTTGTTTTACTGTATACATCAGGTATTGAATAATAACAGACTCAGAACATATGAACATTAGACTTAAGAACATTGCTAATATTATATATCCGTTCTTTGCCTGATGGATGGAATCTAACACCGCGTTTAGTTCCTGATCTTTGAATACTAAATAAAAGGTTGTAAGAAAAACAGCAAACAAAAAACCTGTGTTTACAACATATTTCACATATTTTTTTGACAATGCTACAACCCCCATATACACAAGTGGAACTAACAGTCTTGCAAAATGTGATAAAAAGACACACTTTCAGATATTAATCCATTAGTAAGAGTATACTATTTCTATTTGTGCTTGTCAATGAAAAGCATCTTCATATCCAGACTATTCCAGTTAATCTACATTAACTTTTTCTTTTTAAACCATATAATACAAAATATAACGACAGCTATACTTAAGATTACAACTCCCAAATAACCATATTTCCAAGTGATTTCAGGCATATATTCAAAATTCATTCCGTACCAGCCAACAATTAAAGTAAGTGGCAAGAAAATTGTCGTCACTACAGTAAAAACCTTCATAATATTGTTTAGATTATAATCCATCTGAGCTTGATAGGCTTCTCGTACTTGTGAGATATAATCTCTTAACATTTGAATATTATTAGACAATCGATCTACACGATCAGTGAACATTTTGAAATATCTTAGGTTTTCTTCCTCAAATATATCATTCTCATTTTCCATTAAATCCTCACCAATATTAACAAGCTGTTCATAATAATTTCTCATAACCGATAGTTTTTTCCGAATAAGTAATAACTCATCATTAAAGTTTTTAATTTCATTGGAAAATACTCTTTTTTCTAATTTACTTATTCTTAATTCAAGATTTTCAATTTCAATATTTTCTTCAAAAATAAGATGAGAGAAAAAATTATAAATTATCTTTTCCAACGTGACTTTATTTTGTTTTACTCTTGTAAGTACCATATCAAGCGCTGAAACAGTACTTTTGTCTTCATCAAATATATCAACTATCAAGAAAAGATTACGCATAATATAAAATGCAACTTTATCAGCCCTTTTGTGTATATCTTTGCTGTCTATTACATTAAGAATACCAAAGCTATATTCGTCATATACGGCAATGGTATTTTGCATGTTTTTATTCTCACTACGACAAGTTATTAACGTCGTCTCTGAAAAATCAAAAAACTCATAAATCTCATCTAATTCTTTTAGAGTGATGATTCCCACATAAATAGATTCCTTATTGATTTCTCTATAACCTACCGGTTTGACGGTGTTGGTTATCTCATAAAACATATCCTCTCTCCTTTCGAATACATGCAAAACAATGATAGTCATAAATTTTAACATTTCCAAACCTACACTGTAGTATACACCTTTTTTTATAGCTTTCAAATGTTTTTCTATTAGTAGCAAACCACATAGAGACATACGGTATATCCTAATTAACAAGACAAAAGGGCATAAAGAGAAAGGTGCTTTTTATTCTACCCTCTCTTTATACCCTACAGTGAATACTTTATCTGAAGTAGGATTATCGATTTTTCCTTCTATCTCCCCTTCTATTTTCCCTTCTATTTTCCCCTCTTTATTCCCTTCGGTTTTACCACAAGCAACATAGCATTTGCATAGTTTTGCTAAGTTGTTATATTAATATACATTAATCCCCCGCTACTCTGTGGTAGTCACCTCAACATCATCTACGTATAACTTACATTCTGGTAATACTTTTTGTAAACCTTTCTTTAGCGCTTTTAAATAGTCCATATCAGTTGTACTTTTATAACATATTTCTCTCAAATTTTTATGTTCTGAGAATTTACTTAATCTTTCGTCGCTATATTCCCCAGAGGATCCGGTATTTAATGTTATACTAGTGACATCTTTCATGACATAGAAATCGAATAGATCATTACAGTTCTTTGAGGTTAATCCACCAAAAATATATTTTTGATTTACATTTTTTATACTACACATTATAAAATCAGGAACTCTTCCATTGCCTGCATAAAATCTTAAACGAATAAGTTCATATTTGTTCTCAAAGTTATTTTTCACATTTAGATATTCAATCATTCTTTCAACAGCCAAATTCATGCTAACTAACTCATCTTCATCAAAACCAAAGCTACGATCATTTACTTTTAATTTGAAATCAAAATATAAGTAAGAGTTATTTACATCTGTTTCAACCGATTTTAATTTAAAATTATGTATACCCTGAAATGAATCTTGATACATTTCTTTCACTTGCCTTTGTTCTTTTGTTTTAAATGGCGATAGTGACTTTATCAACACAAGGGCACCCAATAAACATATCAGTAATGGAAAGACCACTTTTAAAATACGCTTCAATATCATTCTCCTATCATAGTATAATTACCAAAATTACTTATTAATAAATAAATTATGTTTTGTTGCAATTCTTACTAAGTATCCACTGTAAACATAGTACTCTTTTACATGCTATCCTTTATCATAGTATTTTAGAATACCATATAAGCCCACTGGAAACATATTACTCTTTTACATCATAACAGAATATTTGATAACCATCTACTCCTCCTAATACTAATTCTAAGAAAATTTTTCTCATCCTGTTATTATATAAATAAGTTACTAATCATTTTCTCACCTTTATCTTCTTTATTCACTTGTCTACTTGTCACCTTTATCAACTATATTTACTTGTCTTCTTATCTCCTTTATAACCTATATTTACTTTTCTTCTTATCTCCTTATCAACTGTATATACTTATCTTCTTCTCTCTTTTATCTACTTTCCCTATTCAACTTATCATTTATAAAGCTACTTTTCTTCATAACAACGCCATCTGTTATTATTTCAATCGCACCCAAATCCATAGTTAAATCATAGATCAGATTCCTTTCTTGAAAGCGAGTACATACGATTGCATGAGGATGTTTGTAGCGATTATTTTTTCCTGCACTTATGACAGAATAGATGGGATTTATTTCATCAAGAAACTCTACACAAGTAGAAGTATTCGAGCCATGGTGGGCTACCTTTAGAAATTCAATTCGTTCCTTTTTCTTTATATTTCCTAGTTCCTTCATTTTCTTTACTTCTAATAAAACTGCGATTTCTCCAGCTTGTTCTACGTCACCCGTAAATATTCCTTGAAAATTACCGTATGTTAAATAGAGTACTAGGGATGAAGCATTTTTAGAAGTTGAAACAAAATTCTTATTAGGATGAAGACTTTGAAGAGATACACCGTTCCACTTTAATTCATCTCCCGTGGAAAAGAAATGTATTTCAACTCCTTTCTCTATTGCAAGTAATATTAACTCTTGATAACTCTCATCATATATTTGTAATCTTGGTAGAATAAGATTTCGTATCAAAATCTTTCCTGTATAACCACGTTGAAAATTACCTTTTTTCAATTTTGGCATAGCATCTAAGACTTCATAAACACCACTGATATGATCACTATCTGCGTGAGATATAAAAGCATAATCAATAACTCCAATCGCCCTACTCTTAAGAAATGGGATTAAACGATAGTTACCAACCTCTTTGATATCACTACTACCACAATCAATCAAGCAAGTAGTACCATCTTTTTCAATCACAGTACTATCCCCTTGCGAAACATCAAGGCATGTTATAACAAGTTCCTCCCCTTTCCATAGAATTAAAAGAGGTACGAGTAAAAATAAAAAAACGTAATGATATCTATATGTACGGATATCGTTTCCTTTCTTTCTTCTGTTATCTATATTCTCGCTCTTGTTCTTAGAATTTATGGAA
>JAEWHR010000194.1 GCA_023387655.1 Bacillota bacterium | reverse complement strand
AAAAAGAGAGGATGATCGATGTGAAATCTGTGTAAATCTATATAGTTTAGAAAATGCACAGAATGATTATTGGAATATAGTCATAAACTCTAAAATTATATCACCGATTGAATTAAGGGATGCAGTAAGGTGTAAATTAGAAAATGCACTTTATAGTTACAAAGAGGAGTAGTAAATGATTTAGGCTGATATTGAGATTACTCAGTATCAGCCTTTTCCTATAATTGAGATGAATCTATGGTTTTGATTGAATTATTCTTGGTTTGGTTTATTATCATAAGTAAGATAAAAAAACTTAAATGAACATGAAAATATTGTAACTTTTTTGAAGCATGATTTGTATTATTAATAGATTAGTGTTTATACGAAAGAACAGGAGGGAAGTAGGATGGAATCTGCCAATCACAATACAGATTGGGTGATACAGTTTTATGCCGATATGGTATATCGTATTGCCTATGTTTATTGTCAAAATAAATCAGATTCAGAGGATATTGTACAAGAAGTATTTATGCGCTACATTCAGTCAATTCCTCTGTTTGAAAGTGAGGAACATCGAAAAGCATGGATCATTCGTGTTGCTGTTAATTGTTGCAAAAATCTAGTGGCGTCTTCATGGAAACGTAAGGTTTCATTAATGGCAGTAGATATTGATCATCGAAAATTCCATATGATTCCGAATAAATCAGGAAATGACGAAGTCTATAATGCAATCGCAAAATTGAAAAAGATGGATAGAATACTAATTCATTTATTCTATTACGAAGAATACTCCACCGATGAGATTGCTAAGATGCTAAATCTTAAAGTATCAGCCGTAAAGACACGATTGTTTCGCACAAGAAAAAAATTGAAAGATATTTTGGAAGGAGAGGGGTTATATGAAACGAACGAAATACCAACAAGCAATGGATGATATACATTGTCCAAGCGAGTTAATAGATCAAATAAAGCAACAGTCGAAACAAGTGGAACAAGTTAGTGAAACGGATGATTATTATATTTATTTACATAAGAAAAAACCATTGAGTCGCTATGTATTCAAAATAGCAGTATTGATAGCATTTTTAATTCCCACCACCTTTTTAATTAAAAATGCCTATCAAAGTTTCCATACTAAGAATCCGATACCATCTACACAAGATAGTAATACACAAGGAAAAGTTAATCATCCAACTAATATTAAGGAAGAAGATAATGATTCTAGTGCGCCAGAGGATGAACCAGAACTTGATCAACAAGTAGTGAGTATTTATCTTACAAAATATTATCCTGACTTTCAATGGAAGCGAAACATGAAAGAAGATGGAACCTACTATGAGTTATGGAATGATAAAAACGAGATTAGAATGAACATTAATCCAAAGAAATCGATTGCTTTGGTTGAACATAATGGTAAGAGTTTAGAACTTTCCTTGCCATATGGATTTATTCCGACAGCTGGTAGTGGCACAACAGCGATGTATTTGCAAGATACCGTTGGAAATGGCAACGAACAATTAGTTGTTATATCAACTGTAACAGGAACTAGGTATTCAACATGGAATCTTGATGTTTATGATTTAACTACGATGACTCTGATACCAATACAAGAAGATGTATCTTGGTTAGCTTCACAGATGAACCTTGAGGTTTTAAGTTATTACGATAAATACATCACATATACTCTTACGGTCCCAGATAATACAACTTATTTAATGAGTGATTATATTGGAGAAGCGGAAGGCTTAAACACGGATGGCCTAAAATATAATCCTTTATCGGTGCTAACGGATGGAATAGATGAAATAATAGAATATACATTATCCGATGTGGATCTAGAACAGGTAACATATGAGCTTAAGCAGGACGCATCAGGTCTTAGGATTACGTATTCGATTACCCCTTATATTATCCTTGGTAATCAATTTAGTGGAAAGATTGTTACGGATTTTGAGTTTGATGGAGAAAAGTTTGTGATGAACCGAGACAGTCTAACCTATTTGCAGCCTAATGATGCTATAAATGAATTAGTAGTTGACGCAAAAGAATATCAATGTTCGATGCATGATATTTCTTCTCATAAGTTTTCGACATGGTATCTATCGGGCTTAGGAAAAAATCGATTGTTAATAAAGCTTATGAAAAAAGCAAAGGAAGATCCTTGGGTAATTGATGCAACTCTCATTACAAATGGAAATAAAATTCCGTTCAAACTACTTAAAAACAAATCCAATGTCAACGTTCTTTGGTCACAAACTGGTGACAGTATGGTAATCAGCTATCAATATGAACAGCCTTTACCGGCTTACGACAAAGAAACCTTCATTGTTTATGATATTTCGAAAAACAAAGTGGTCTATGAAGATGCTCTAACATTTGACTCAATGAAAGAAGCGTTTCAAAAACAAGGAGTTTATTTTATGTATTACCCATCAAAGGGGGAAGCAAAGGAAAGTTTAAACGTTATAGAGGTAAACGAAAAGGATAAATTACTAAGAGTTGAGTATTCTTTTTTTGATCAAAACCAGTACCAACGCCAAGGTAGTTTTACTTATAATTATGAGACCGGTGAATATATGGAATTGGCTAAAAACTATCAGGAATTAACGGATCAATTCAAATACTGGGATAATAATGAAATCGGGGGAAATTTTAAGGAGCTAATAATTACTAAACTTGAAGAGGAACTAAGGAAACAAAGAAAATTAGATACTGAAATGTTATCTTATCTATCACCGTTTCTTAAGGTTACAGAGTGGGAAGAATTCTCTTTGATTGAGTACAGAGAAAATTCAGAAGTCTATGGTAGGAGTGCCGGTGGCAGCTATCTTATTGTTTGGAAACCGGGTTATGCGAAATTAATTGATGGAAATGGGAGTATTCAAGTGAAAGATGTAGTACAAATAAAAGAGAAGGAATATATCATAATCGCAAATGATTATAAATTCTCCAATATGGAAGGAATTCAGCTGATTCACTTGATAGATTCGAATAATGAAAATGATATAGAAACAAGGAAGATAATTCCTAGTGATATACCCAAAGGGTATTCATATGATGGGGCCATCTACTCAGATACTGGAAACATTAGTTATACTATCGAAGGTAACTCTATTATCTTCAATAATGGAAATAATGAATACCGCATAACATTTTAAGAGGAGTTACTTTGTAATATTTTTATATACTTTTCAGTCTAAATAATTGTTAGAGACTAAATTGAGTATCCTACAAAAAATCAAAAGAAAGATTATCTTATGATGTAAACACATTAAGGGGTAGTCTTTTTTTATATACTGGAGTTTGTTTATTAGTGCCAACAAAGTTGAAAAGTAAATGTTTGACCCATAAAAATCATGTCATGTTTGATAATGTATTATCAAGTCTTTTGAATATATAAATTTATAAAAAGGCTTATATTGATGTTTTAAGAATTTATATAAGATTTTATGTATAAAAATAACAAATCATCTGATATTTTATAGAAAAATAGTTAATTTAATATCAAAATTGCATAATGAGACATAATGTGTTAAAATAACATTACAAACAAGCAAATTGACACACAATTATTAAGAGTAATAGTTGGGTATCCTTTTTATAGAATACGGAGGAATATTATGAATATACAATTACAAAATAAATATAAACTATATATCAATGGAGAATGGAAAGACGCATCGGATGGTGCAACCATCAAAACTTACAATCCTTCCAATGGA
>JAEWHR010000042.1 GCA_023387655.1 Bacillota bacterium | reverse complement strand
TTTTTTTTATCTGAAAGTGAATAATTTTTGCTTGATAATGAAATAAAATAATAAAAAAATACAATTGACTGAAATATTTTTTAGTGCTATAATTTGATTGTAGAAATTTTGACGAAAAAAGATATAGAAAAGAGGATGTAATTATGCAAATAATCAATACAACAAACGCACCTGCAGCAATCGGACCTTATAGCCAAGCTTTCGTAGTTAATGGCGTACTTTATACTTCTGGTCAGATACCACTAGATCCAACAACTGGTGCAGTAGTAGAAGGTGGTATTAAAGAGCAAACTCTTCAAGTTATGAAAAATTTAAAAGCTGTTTTAGAAGAGGCTAATTCATCATTCGAAAACGTATTTAAGACAACATGCTTTTTATCTGATATGGGTAATTTTGCAGCATTTAATGAAGTTTATGGCGAATATTTTACAGGTAAGCCAGCACGTTCTTGTGTAGCTGTAAGAGAACTTCCAAAGGGTGTTTTAGTAGAAGTAGAAGTTATTGCAGTAACAAAATAGTTTCTGTAATAAGTAATCGTAGTTAAAAACTAATTGCGATAGCAAAGTATTTAAAGTAATTGATATTGTTTCCTTCTTATTAAATATACATAGTTTATTAAAGTATTTTAGTAAGAGGGAAGCTATCTGATATCATTAGGTAGTTGTTCTATGGTGTAAACATAAAGGAAGTAGCTATTTTTTACATAGTAATAAAGAATGGGTTCCTTTTATGAAATCATTTAGAGAATAAGAGAAACAACGAGATTTGATGATTTCATACATTTAATAAACAATGCTAGTTTAATAGAAATTAGTGTGTTCAGTAGTATACTCACGGTGTTAGTGTGAAAAGTGGTATTTTCACACAGCAATTTGTGTTGATGCACAAAGATACCATCTGAATTATTAGGGCAAAAGCGCCAGAATTGAGGTTGTGATGTATTTAATAGGAAATGGTAAATTATTTACCAGAGATGCCAAGAATCCGTTCGTGGAGTGTGGCGGTATAGTAGTAGATGGCAATTTAATTAAAGAAGTAGGTAATTTTACTGACTTAAAGAATAAGTATCCGGATGCTGAAATCATTGATGCAAAGAATCAAATTATTATGCCAGCATTCATTAATGTTCATAATCACATTTACTCCTCTTTAGGAAGAGGATTAAGTATAAAAAATCATAATCCTAAGAATTTCTTAGAGATATTAGAAGGATTATGGTGGAATCTAGATAATCATTTAACATTAGAAAACGATAAAGTTAGTGCAAAAGTAACTTATTTAAATTGTATAGAAAACGGTGTAACTACCGTATTTGACCATCATGCCAGCTATAAGAAAACTGAAGGCAGTTTAATAGAACTTGCAAAGGTGGCGAAAGATTATAAACTTCGTACCTGCTTATGTTATGAAGTAAGTGATCGTAACGGCGAAGAAGAAATGAAGAAGGCGGTGAAAGAAAACGTAGACTTCATTCATTATGCGAATAACGATACTACTGATATGATAAAAGGAACAATGGGATTACATGCAAGTTTTACTTTAAGTGATGAGACTCTTCGTTACGTAGTAGAGCAAAACCCAGAAGGTGCTGGATATCATGTTCATATCGCAGAAGGTATGGCGGATTTAGAAGACAGTCTTTCAAAATATGGTGTTCGTACTGTGGAAAGATTACATGCTATGGGTATTCTTGGACCGAAGACAGTGGCTGGACATTGTATTTATATAGATGATAACGAATTAGACTTATTAAAGACAACCGACACTATGGTTGTTCATAATCCGGAAAGTAATATGGGGAATGCAGTTGGTGCCCCTGATGTATTAAAAATATTTAACAAAGGTATTCTCATTGGATTAGGTACAGATGGATATACCAATGACATGATTGAAAGTTATAAGGTGGCAAACATCTTACAAAAGCATATGCATAAAGATCCAAACTGTGCTTGGAGTGAAATACCAACAATGCTATTTGAGAACAATGCTCAGATTGCAAATCGTTTCTTCTCTACCCCATTAGGAAAAATTAAAGAAGGTTATGCAGCAGACATCATTTTTGTTGATTATGACCCAATTACTCCTATGGATGAAAATAATTTAAATTCTCATATTCTATTTGGAATGAATGGATTCAGTGTTACAACTACTATCTGTAACGGGGAAGTTCTTATGAGAGATCGTAAATTACTTCATATCAATAAAGAAGAAGTAATGGAAGAGAGTCGAAGAGAAGCAGCTGATTTATGGCAAAGGATTAATGCGAATCGCTAAGGAGAAGGAGATTAGATATGAGTGATATTATGGTACAAATTCCTTTCCATAAGATAATGGAAAGAGTTATGTTTGAAAAAGAACACTATAATACAGTTTATGGTGTTAGCAATTTATATACACATGATGGTAAGAAGGATTTAAGATTATTTGATCATGGATTAGAAAATCCTTTTGGTCCAGCAGCAGGTCCACATACACAATTAGCACAGAATTTAGTTGCATCTTATGTAGGTGGAAGCCGCTTTTTCGAATTAAAAACAGTTCAAATCTTAGATGGTCATGACTTACATGTAGACAAGCCATGTATTCGTGCAGATGACGAATGCTACAATGTAGAATGGTCTACAGAACTTTATGTACCACAGGCTTTGGAAGAGTACATCAAGGGCTGGTATGCAATTAAGTTAATTTCGAAAGAATACGGCTTTGGAGACCCAGACAAATTTATCTTTAATATGTCAGTAGGATATAACTTAGAGGGTATTCAGTCTAAGAAAATCGATGATTTTATCGAAGGTTTAAAAGATGCTTCTAACACAGAAACTTGGAAAGAATGCGAGAAATGGGCATTAGATCATGTAAATGATTTTAAGAACATTGATGAAGCTTATATTAAATCCATATCACCAAAGATTTGTAATTCTATTACACTTTCTACAATGCATGGATGTCCAAGCGATGAGATTGAAGGAATCATTACACATTTATTAACAAATAAAAAAATTAATACTTACTTAAAGTGCAATCCAACTTTATTAGGCTATGACTTTGTAAGAAAGACCATGGATGAAATGGGATATGATTATATGTCCTTTGAAACTCATGGATTTGAAAGTGATTTACAGTTTAGTGATGCGGTTGTTCTAATAAGAAAGATGCAAGAGTTAGCGAAAGCAAATGGCTTAGCATTTGGTGTTAAGTTATCTAATACTTTCCATGTTAAGGTTAAGAATAACGAATTACCTGGACAGGATATGTACATGTCAGGTAAAGCATTGTATCCGTTAACTATCAATGTAGCTGCAAAACTAGCGAAAGAGTTTGATGGTAAGTTACCAATGTCATTCTCAGGCGGTGCAGATGCGAATAACATAAAAGACATTTTTAACACTGGTATCTGGCCAATCACAGTTGCAACAATACTATTAAAGCCAACTGGATATCAAGTAATTAAAAAACTTGCAAGTCTTTTAGATGAATGTGAATTTCCAGCAGATCAGACTGTGAATGTCTCCTTACTAGAAGAACTTGCAAAAAAAGCGATTGAAGATAAAAACTATAGAAAGTCAGAAGCAGCACGCAAAAAGCCACTTCTAACATTTGGTGAGAATGTGAATGTAAGAGTGGAATGTAAGGTAACTTGCGGAAGTTGCGTGAATGTCTGTCCAAACCGTGCGAATACAACACTAATGGTAGATGGTGTAAAACGCATGCTCCATATCGATGATTATTGTAATGAATGTGGCAACTGCTACATTTTCTGTCCAGATAAGTGTACTCCATATAAGGATAGACTTACTCTATTTGCTGGTAAAAAAGAATTAGAAGACAGTACAAACCAAGGCTTTGCCGTAATGGGTGACAGCGTAGTATATCGATATGATGGTGTGGTAAAGGAAAGTGCTTTAGCAGATGCTCCAGAAGTGGTACAAAGCTTTGTAGAAGCATTAAAAGAACAACAACCTTATTTACTGTAGTCTTTGTGTTCAATATGCGATGAGTAGGATATTTGTATCTACGTTATCCTAAGCTCTTATTAATATGCGCAAGAACCATGCGTAGAAATGACTTTCATCTAATAGCTTGTGTTATAGCATAAAGATTATAATGATTTGAAAGCCATGAAAGCGCAGAATGAGAGGAAATATGAAGATTATAAAAAATGGTACTTTAGTAAGCCCTGAAAAAACACTTAGAGCAGATATTGCAATTGAAAATAATAAAATCATAGAAATTGCTTCTAATATTATTCCTAGCGAAGAGGATGAAATATTTGATGCCTCAGGTTGCTATGTGTTTCCAGGATTTATCGATGGGCATACACACTTTGATATGGATACTGGAACTGCATATACTGCGGACGATTTTGTTAGCGGTACCAAGGCAGCGGTGGTCGGTGGAACAACAACGATTGTAGACTTTGCTACACAGGAAAAAGGTCAAACTTTAAAGGAAGCTTATGATATTTGGATGAAGAAAGCGAAGGATAAAAGTTCTTGTAATTATCGCTTTCATATGGCAATTACAGATTGGAATGAATCCGTAAAAGAGGAAATGGATAAGATGCCAGGACTTGGGGTTACCTCCTTTAAGATGTACATGGCATATGATAATTTACTTTCAAATGATGCAGAAATTCTTGCCTGTTTAAAAAAGATTAAAGAGATTGATGGTGTACTTGGTGTACATTGTGAAAATGGTACTTTAATTAAGGAACTAACAAAAGAAAAGATAGCAGCTGGTGAAACTTCACCAAGTGCTCATCCGGCATCAAGACCTGCTTATGTGGAAGCAGAAGCAATTAATCGCTTGGCTTATATTAGTTCCTTAGCAGATCATCCAGTAAATATTGTTCATCTTAGCTCCCTTGCTGGGTTAAATGAAATTAGAAATGCAAGAAAAAGAAATCAAGAAATCACGGTCGAAACTTGTCCTCAGTACTTATTGTTGGATGATCATTATTATGATTTAGATAACTTTGAAGGCGCCAAATATGTCATTTCACCTCCTTTAAGAAAAACTGAAGATAATAAAGCATTAATTCAGGCCATTGTGGACAAGGAAATAGATACAATAGCAACGGATCATTGTAGCTTCAATTTTAAAAAGGATAAGGAATTAGGGAAAGAGGATTTCCGTAAGATTCCAAATGGTGCGCCTGGAGTGGAACACAGACCACAATTGATATATACCTATTTAGTAGAGAAAGGTTTTATCGATGTTTCAAGGATGTGTGAGCTTATGGCAACAAACCCTGCAAAACGTTATGGTATGTATCCTGAAAAAGGAATACTTGAAGTTGGAAGTGACGCAGATATCGTTATTTTCTCACCGGATTATGAAGGTGTAATCACATGGAGCAATCAAATTCAAAATGTCGATTATACTCCGTATGAAGGATTTAAGGTGAAAGGTCAGGCAAAGACTGTTTTTGTAAATGGTGAATGCGTTGTTGATCAAGGAACTATTGTAAAAGAAAATCAAGGTACTTATGTATTTGGGCCAAGGGGTAAGTGTGAAGAGAATTTCTAAGGCACCTAAAGACGTCGCCAAAGTAATTCTAAAGCTTCACTTTACTAATGTGAAAAGAAGAATTTAGTTTGCAATGTACGTAGGCTAAGATTTTCTTATTTTCGCACATGTGGAATGTGCATAAGAATGGAGGCAATTATGTATCAGGTGAATATTAATGGCTCGATTTACGAAAGCCAGGAAGACAAAAAGCTTTTAGACTTCCTTCGTTATGATCTGGGTTTGACATCTGCAAAGGACGGATGTAGCGAAGGTGCTTGCGGAACCTGTACTGTTTTGGTAGATGGTAAGAAAGCGAGAGCTTGTATTTTTACCCTTTCTAAGTTAGCTGGGAAGTCAGTAATCACAGTGGAAGGATTAAGTGAGCGTGAAAAAGAAGTATATGTATATGCTTTTGGAAACACAGGAGCAGTTCAGTGTGGATTTTGTATACCAGGTATGGTAATTTCAGCAAAATCATTACTCGACAATAACTTAGAACCAACGAGAGAAGATGTTAAGAAAGCAATTATGGGTAATATCTGCCGTTGTACTGGTTATGCAAAAATCGAAGATGCCATTTTATTAGCTGCAAAAATGTTTCGTGAAAATTTACCAGTACCAAGTGAATCTGGTAGCGGTAAAGTTGGTGAACACCTTAAGAGAATTGATGCAGAAGAGAAGGTACTTGGTACTGGAAAATACGTAGATGATATTACGGTAGATGGTATGATTTATGCGAAAGCATTACGTAGTAAATACCCAAGAGCTATCGTAAAGGATATTCGTTTAGAAAAAGCATTAGCTCATCCAGACTGTGTACGTATCCTAACCGCAGAAGATGTTCCTTTTAATAAAACAGGACATATTGTTCCAGATTGGGATGTTTTAATAGCAAAGGGAGATACCACTCGATATGTTGGTGATGCAATTGTATTAGTAGCTTCTACAAAAAAGGAAACATTAGATGAAATCTTAAATCTTGTAGAAGTTGATTACGAAGAATTAACTCCTCTTACAAATCCAGAAGATGCGATGAAAGAGGATGCTCCAAAGTTACATGAAAAAGGAAATGTATTAACAAAAGAAAGCATATCCAGAGGAAATGTAGACGAAGCAATTAAGAATTCTAAGTATGTTGTAACAAATCACTATTCTGTACCAATGACAGATCATGCTTTTATGGAGCCAGAATGTGCAATCGGTATTCCAGATGGTGAAGGATTACTTATGTATACAGCTTCTCAATCAGTATACGATGAGCAACACGAAATTTCTCGTATGTTAAACATAGACCCATCATTAGTACGTTGTCAGACAAAATTAGTTGGTGGTGGTTTTGGTGGTAAGGAAGACATGAGTGTTCAACACCATGCAGCATTAATGGCGTATATCACAAAGAAACCAGTAAAGGTTAAGTTCTCAAGACAGGAAAGCTTAAATATCCATACAAAGAGACATGCGATGGAAATTGATATTACAACAGCTTGTGATGAAAATGGTATCTTAACTGCAACAAAAGCTACGATTATTTCTGATTGTGGAGCATATGCAAGCCTTGGTGGTCCAGTACTTCAAAGAGCATGTACTCATGCTGGAGGACCATATAATTATCAGAATCTTGAAGTTACAGGATATTGTGTATATACCAATAATGTTCCAGGTGGAGCCTTCCGTGGATTTGGTGTAACTCAAAGCTGTTTTGCTCAGGAGCAAAACATTAATGAACTTGCTGAAAAGGTTGGCATCTCTCCATGGGAATTTAGATATAAAAATGCAATTCGCCCTGGCGATGAATTACCAAATGGTCAGATTGCATCAGAAGATACTGCATTTGTAGAGTGTTTAGAGGCAGTAAAAGATGCTTTTGAATCGAATCCTTACGCAGGTATTGCAGGATGTATGAAAAACTCAGGAATTGGTGTAGGTCTTCCGGATTTTGGACGTAGTAATTTAAAGATCGTAGATGGCAAAGTTCACATCCTAACTTCCGCGGCATGTATTGGCCAGGGAATTGGTAACGTTATGCTAAGTATGGTATGTGAAACTACAGGATTAGATCCATCTTTAATTGTACATGAACCAGCGGATACAGCGACAACTCCAAACTCTGGTACAACAACTGCTTCTCGTCAAACCTTATTTGCAGGAGAAGCAACAAGATGTGCTGCTGAGAAATTAAAGGAAGCCCTTAAGACAAAGACTTTAGAAGAATTAGAAGGTCAACTTTTTGAGGGAGTATATAGTGGTGTAACAGATAAGATGGGTTCTGATAAGAAAAATCCTATCAGCCACGTAGCTTACGGTTATGGTGTTCAAGTAGTTATTATGGATGAGAATAAAAAGGTAACGAAAGTAGTTGCTGCTCATGATGTTGGACGTGTTGTAAATCCAAAAGCTTGCTCCGGTCAGATTGAAGGTGGAGTAGTAATGGGTCTTGGATATGGCTTAACAGAAGACTTCGTGATGGAAGACGGTTATGTTAAAACAAAATACGGAACTCTTGGATTACTTAGAGCAACACAGGCACCTGAAATTGAAGTAATTATGATTGAAAAAAATGATCCTAATGGACTTGCTTATGGTGCAAAAGGAATTGGTGAAATCTGTACAGTACCTACTGCTCCGGCTGCTGCACATGCTGCATATCGTGTGGATGGAAATAGAAGATTTTCTCTTCCAATATCCGGTACAGCATATAGAAAGTAAATTTTAGTTTTATTTCTGAACTAAAATTACAAAACAAAAAAAATTAGGGGTATGGATATGTCAAATAATAATAAAAAATTAGGTGTTGGAGAAGTTGTTCCTTTGTCTTTACAACACGTAGTGGCCATGGTAGTCGGCTGTGTAACGGTTCCTACAATTCTTGGAACGGCTGGTGGAATCAGTAACGATGATTTGGTTATTATGATGCAGGCTTCACTACTATGTGCTGCAATTGCAATTTTAATTCATGCTTATGGCAAATTTGGAATTGGTTGTAACCTTCCAGTAATTGTTGGTAGTGGGTTTGCATTCATACCTACCCTTACCAGTATTGTTAAAACAGATGGAATGTCAGGTGTATTAGGTGCTCAATTAATTGGTGCTTTGGTTGGTGTTGTAGTTGGCCTTGGGTTTAAAAAGATTCGATTTTTATTCCCACCAATCGTAACAGCCTCCGTTGTATTGACCGTTGGTATATCTTTATATGGCACAGCTGTTAAATATATGGCGGGTGGAGAAGGCAGTCCGATTTATGGAACTCCAAAAGCTTGGATTGTGGCACTGATTACCTTGGGTTCTGTATTATTCTTTTCACAATTTTGTAAAGGTATATTAAAAGTATCTGCAACCCTATTAGGACTTATTGTAGGGTATGTAGTTGCGGCTTTATTTGGTATGGTAGACTTTACTCGAGTTGCAGATGCAGCGGTTGTTGCTCTACCAAAACCATTCCATTTTGGACTAAGTTTTTCCGTTGGTGGAATTGTATCCATGATTATAATTTTTGTTATAAATTCTATTCAGGATATTGGTCAATTTGAAGCGACAACTGCGGGTGCATTTAATAGAAAGGCTACCGATAAAGAACTATCAGGTGGTATCATTGGAAATAACATCACAAGTGCAATCGGAGCTATCTTAGGTGGTACTCCTAATGCTACTTGCGGACAAAATGTAGGGATTGTAGTAACTACGAATGTAACAGATCGAATTGTTTTTGTAGTATCAGCTTTAATTATTATGGTAACAGCATTAATACCAAAGCTTGCAGAGCTATTTTTAACAATTCCGCTACCAGTACTTGGTGGTGCAACGATTACTGTATTCGGAAGTATTGCAATGACAGGTGTCAGAATGCTTTCAGGTGCTGGTTTAACACCTAGAAATCTATCGATAGCGGGTCTTTCTGTTGCTTTAGCAGTTGGATTATCAAGAACTCCAGGTGCATTCCAGAGTTGCCCAGAAGTTATTAAAATGATTTTTGGTGGAAGCGAAATTGTTATCGTAGCATTAATTGCTATTGTATTAAATTTAATACTACCAAAAGAAAAACAATCTTAAAGAAGTGTGTAATATCAATTTTTTATACAGAAATAATTGCGAAAGCACAATCATTAAAAAGGCACCAAATGCCAGAAGTGAGGTTAGTTAATATGAAAGAAACATTTAAAAGCGTATTTTATCCAAGAACTAATAATGAAAAATCAAACATTGATTTTTTAAACTATGAGGAAGCAAGTAAAGCTCATGCATTTCATGCAAGCTTTCCAGTATATAGCGAAACTCCTTTAGTAGAGTTAAAGAATTTAGCAAAAGAAATTGGTGTAAAAGATATTCATGTAAAAGATGAATCCTTCCGTTTCGGTTTAAATGCTTTTAAAGTATTAGGTGGTTCTTATGCAATTGGACGCTTAATTGCTGATAAAATTGGAGAAGACATCAAAAACTTAACAGCAACAAAAATGGTATCAAAAGAAGTAAAAGATAAAACAGGAGATATGGTATTTGTCACAGCTACTGATGGTAACCATGGACGTGGTGTGGCTTGGACTGCAAATCAGTTAAACCAAAAATCAGTAGTTTACATGCCAAAGGGATCTGCTATCGAAAGACTAAATAACATTCTTGCAGAAGGATCTGATGCTTCTATCACTGATATGAACTACGATGAAGCAGTTCGTCTTGCAGATAAAAATGCAAAAGAAAAGGGCTGGATTGTAATTCAAGATACAGCATGGGAAGGTTATGAGGATATCCCTACTTGGATTATGCAAGGTTACATGACTCTTGGTTATGAAATTGTAAAGCAATTAGAAGAGACAAAAGCAGAAGCTCCTACTCATATCTTCTTACAAGCAGGAGTTGGTTCTTTAGCAGGTGCTATCTGTGGATTCTTTGCTAATTACTATAAAGGAAATCAACCTAAGATCGTGGTTGTAGAACCAAACAAAGCAGATTGTATTTATCGTACTGCGGAAGCAAATGATGGTAAGCTTCACTTTGTAACAGGTGACTTAAATACTATCATGGCAGGTTTAGCTTGTGGCGAACCTAATAGTATCGGATGGAATGTATTAAAAGACTATGCAGATGCTTTTATTTCTTGCCCAGATTATGTAGCAGCAGATGGTATGCGTGTTATGGCTAGTCCTTTAAATGATGATAAAAAGATTGTATCTGGTGAAAGTGGTGCAGCTACTCTTGGTTGTATTTACAATATCTTAACAGATGATTCTCTTGTAGATTTAAAGGGCAAATTAGGTCTTAATGAAAATTCAAGACTATTATTCATCTCTACAGAAGGTGATACAGACAAAGAAAATTATCGTAATGTAGTATGGAATGGTAAAGACACACGTTACGACGGAGAATAATGTGAAATAAAAGCAATTCACATTTTAAGTTCAAGCAGTATTCAATCTGCAAGCAGTATTTAATCTGCAAGCAGATTGAGTATGCACGGGTATAAGGAAGGAGAAATTACAATGCTTAATGCAAACAGAGAACAAGAATTAATAGAGTTAACACAAAAGATGATACAGGCAAAAAGCTATTCAGGAGAGGAAAAGCAGGCTGCTGAGACTATCGGTGAATTCTGTAAAGCAAATGGTTTTGATGACGTTACTTATGATAGATATGGTAATGTAATTGGAGTAATCAAAGGAAATCGTCCAGGACCAAAGGTATTATTTGATGGACATATTGATACAGTACCTGTATCTGATGAAAGCAAATGGACACAGAATCCATTTGGTGGAGATATTGTAGACGGCAAATTATATGGTCGTGGTACATCTGACATGAAGGGTGCAGTTTCTGCATTTACAGCTGCTGCAAAATACTTTGCAGAAGATACTAACCGTGATTTTGCAGGTGAAATCTTAGTTGCAGGTGTTGTTCATGAAGAATGTTTTGAAGGTGTAGCTGCACGTGAAATCTCCAAAAACTTCAAGCCAGATTATGTAATCATTGGTGAAGCAAGCCAATTAAACGTTAAAATTGGTCAGCGTGGACGTGGTGAAATCGTAGTTGAGACATTTGGTAAACCAGCTCACTCTGCAAATCCTGAAAAAGGTATTAACGCTGTTTATAAAATGAGCAAGGTAATTAATGCAATTCAGACACTCGTTCCAACAGAACACCCAGTACTCGGAAAGGGTATCTTAGAGTTAACAGATATCAAGTCTGCACCATATCCAGGAGCTTCTGTTGTTCCAGAATATTGCCGTGCAACATACGATCGTCGTTTATTAGTTGGTGAGACTAAGGAATCCGTTATTGCACCAATCCAGGAGTTATTAGACAAATTAATGGCAGAAGATCCTGAATTAAAGGCTAAAGTTTCCTATGCAGTTGGCGAAGAAGTGTGCTACACTGGAAACAAAATCGAAGGAGAAAGATTCTTCCCAGGTTGGTTATACGATAAAGAAGAGCCATGGGTTCAAGCAGTTGTAAAGGAACTTAACAATGCTGGATTTAATCCAGAGATTACACAATACAATTTCTGTACAAATGGTTCTCATTATGCAGGTGAAGCAGGTATCAAGACATTAGGTATTGGACCTTCTCGTGAGAATTTAGCTCATACAGTAGATGAATACATCGAAGTAGAACAACTTACAAAAGTTTGTGAGTGCTATTATGGTGTAATGAAAGCTTTATTAGTATAATTATGTAAAGAATATTAGAATGAAATGTCACAATGAAGCTTAATTCATTGTGATAATTTCATTCTAACTCATATTACATACCACATCTCTTGCATATGTGGTACTACCATAAATGAGAACTGTGAAATATTTTTTTCATATTAATTTCTTCTTTTGAAAGGAAGTGTGACTTATAAAAACTTTAATTATAAATGCTACAATTGTAGATGGAAGCGGAGAGCCAGCCTATAAGGCTGACCTATTAATTAATGATGATAAAATAGAAAAAATAGGACAAATAAGTGATACAGATGTGGATAAGGTGATTGATGCAAAGGGGCTTGTCGTTGCACCTGGTTTTATCGATACACATTCACACAGTGATTTAGATGTATTATTACGTCCTCATGTAATGCCAAAGGTAATGCAAGGTATTACTACTGAATTTTTGGGACAAGATGGTGTTTCCATGGCGCCCCTTCCAATCGAATACATTTCAGATTGGCGTAAGAATATTGCTGGACTTGATGGAGTTAGTGATGAAATTGACTGGACCTATCAAACAACCGATAATTATTTAAAAATGATCGAAAACGTAGGTCCTGGTATCAATGAATGTTATCTAGTTCCTCATGGAAATATTCGTATGGAAGCTATGGGACTGGATAGCCGCCAGCCAACAGATGAAGAAATCGAAAAGATGAAAGAGATTACACGTAGAGAAATGGAAGCTGGTGCTTTTGGTTTATCTACAGGTTTAATCTATATACCATGCGCATATTCTGAAAGCAAAGAAATCATCGAGATGTGTAAAGTTGTTGCTGAGTTTGATGGTGTATTTGTAATCCATCAACGTAGCGAAGCAGACACTATTGTTGATTCTATGAATGAAGTAATTGAAATAGGTAGAAAATCGGGTGTTAGAGTTCACTGGTCTCACTTTAAAGTTGCAGGTAAGAAAAACTGGGATAAGATAGACACTGTTCTTTCTCAATTAGAGCAAGCAAAAAAAGAAGGAATCAGAGTAAGCTTTGATCAGTATCCATATGTTGCAGGTAGTACTATGATGGGCGCAATCTTGCCACCATGGGTACACGATGGCGGAACCAATAAGGTAATCGAGCGTCTAAAAGACCCTGAAATGCGTAAAAAGATGCGTTATGATATGGAACATGGTATTCATGGCTGGGATAACTTTGTAGATTTTGCAGGATTTGAAAATATCTTTGTTACCAGTGTTGTAACAGAAAAAAATAAAGATGCTGTTGGCTTAAGTATTACTCAGTTAGCTGAACTTCGTAATTTAGATCCTTATACAGCTGCTTTTGATCTCTTAATGGAAGAGGAGAATGCAGTAGGTATGGTAGATTTTTATGGAGTAGAAGACCACGTAAAATTATTTATGTCTCGTCCTGAGATGAATGCTTGTACGGACGGTCTATTAGCACCAGGAAAGCCACATCCAAGACTATATGGTAGCTTCCCTAGAATCCTTGGAAAATATGTCCGTGAAGAGAAGATTATGACTATAGAAGAAGCAGTAAGAAAGTTAACATTCAAAGCTGCTGAGGCTATGAGTCTTAAAAACAGAGGACTTTTAAAAGAAGGTTACTATGCAGATATTACTATTTTTGATCCTAACACTATTGAGGATAAGGGTACTTTTGTTGATCCAATCCAATATCCAGTAGGTATCGAATATGTTATTGTAAATGGTAAGGTTGCAGTAGAACATGGAAAACATACCGAGGTATTAAACGGTAGAGTGATAAGAAATAAGAGATAAATTAAGAGCAATTAAAATAATACGAATTCTCATTATGAAACATTTCTAGGAACATTGATTTCTAGCGGTTATATAATTAGGATTCGTATTATTTTTTTGTGTAATATTATAAATAGTTTGCAATAAAACGTATATTACAAAGAGACTAATTGAGATGATACTTAAGCAATATAATTTAAGATATATAGGTGCAAAGGAGAAAGGGTTATAATAAATGCTTTAGATTATCTCATCTTTTGCACTTGTAAAAAAGAAAAAATGGAAGACTAAAAATAACTATCCAGTAGTAGTTTAAAATACGACAAAAGGGGATACCATAGATAGGAAGGATCTCTATACCCATAAGTAAAATACATCTGCCATGACTAGACAAAGTATAATTAGAATAAATTTTTTATTAGTACAGATGGGATATAGCTGCAGTACAAATAGCCTTATGATACCAAACTGATTAGGTTCAAGAGTAACATAACCTTCTTAATAAATAAGAGGTTAAGAAGATTATTAATTATTATCCATAGATTACTATTACCTATATTGTTCTCATAATATACCAGTATTTACATAAAAAGGTTCAATTATTATAGAAATTTTTGATATTTGATATTTTTGCATAAAAAATTCTTGTCAAATAATATACTGTTCTTGTAAAATATTATTACACAAAAAGCAATATATTAAATATAAGAGGAGGTTAATTTTTGGAGTTTAACAAGGTAGATGAGAAAGACATAGGACGAATCAGAAAATTGGGCTTATTATCTGTGATACCTATATTGTTTCTATTAGTTGGCATTATCTATGGCATCTATAATGGAAGCTTTCACTCGGTTATATACGGGTTTATTAATATTGTACTTACACCAACAATATTAGTTACAGATTTTATTGAGGTTGGTGGAATTGAAGCGGCATTTATTAACGTTGGATTAGTTGGTCTCTTAAATATCTATATCATGCACCATTATCGACTGAAGTTGAATGGTATCTTAATTGCAGCATTCTTTACGGTTATCGGCTTTTCCTTCTTTGGAAAAAATCTTTATAATATTATTCCAATTTATTTAGGTGGTTATTTTTATACTTTATATAAGAAAATATCATTTAAGGATATCATCATTGCTTTGATGTTTGGTACTGCTTTGGCGCCATTGGTTAGTGAAATCAGTTTTTCAGGATTGTTGCCTCCGTTTTGGGCAATTATAGTCGCGATATGTGTTGGTGTTTTTATTGGTTTTATCTTGGTACCACTATCTTCTCATATGTTGAAATTTCATGATGGCTACAATCTTTATAATATTGGTTTTACCTCTGGAATCTTAGGCACAGTTTTAACGAGTGGACTTAGAAGTTTTGGAATTTCAGTTGAACCAGTGAATATTATCTCAATGAATAACCATCCAGTCATCATTGTAATTCTACTATCTATATTTCTTGGCTTATTCTTTACTGGCCTTTATGTGAATCGTCATGCTATAATAGATTTTGGGAAAATACTACAGTATAAAGGAAGATTAATCACGGATTTTACGCATTTAGTGGGCTTTGGAGTAACGCTTCTAAACATGGCGTTGCTTGGGTTATTATGCTTATTTTACGTAATCATGATCGGTGGTGTTGTAAATGGACCGGTATTAGCAGGAATCTTTACGGTGGTAGGTTTTGGAGCATTTGGTAAGCATATTAAGAATTGTATTCCAGTAATGCTTGGTGTTATAGCAACTGCATTATTTTTTGGCAATGACTTATCAACAACAGGTATCATCATATCGGTATTATTTTCAACAACATTAGCGCCAATTGCAGGTACGTACGGGCCAGTTATTGGATTTATATCAGGTATTCTTCATATGATTCTTGTGACCAATGTAGGCGTGATACACGGGGGTGTGAATCTATACAACAATGGATTTTCTGGTGGATTGGTAGCAGGTGTTATGATTCCGATACTTGATGCATTTCATAAGGAGAGAAGTAAATGAGACACGAGGCAAAGAAAATAGCTCAGATTGTGAGTGAGATACTAACTTTGTTCCTATTAAATGGAGCAGAGAATATTGATATAAAAGTGAATACGAAAGTATTGAAAAATGAACAGAGTACAGAAATTATCATAATTCAATATGAGTGTAATTATGAGGAAGAGTTTATTGAAAAAATTAAGTATAATTTAAATACGCAACGTCAATATGAAATTGAAGGCTATTATTGGCAGTTAGTCGGAGAAGATGACTCTGGGGATGAATTACATCTGGTTGGAGCTATGGTAGATGAAGCGAATGTTAGGAAAAAAGGAAAAGATTTGCATATCCAGTTATTAAGAAAAGCTTAGCTTTGCAGTCATTTGTTTGTTAGAAAGAAATCCTAAAGAATAAGAGTCATATATTAGCCAATTTATATTAATTATATTGAAATAAAACACTCTTAATTAGAAGGAGCTGCTAAAATATTTGATGTTTTTATCCAAGGAGGAAGTATGCAAGGTTACAATTGTATAATAGTATTTCATCAAAATGGTGATCTATTGTTCTGTAAGAGGAGAAAAGAGCCTTATTTAGGTCTTTATAATCTTGTAGGCGGTAAAATTGATCTTGGAGAAGATGGATTTGATGCAGCATACCGAGAATTATATGAAGAAACCGGGATTACGAGTGTTGATATTAAGCTATATCATATGATGGACTTTACTTATTATAATCAAGACTGTTATGTTGAGGTTTATGTTGGATATTTAAACGGAGAAGTTGCTCTTAAGGAAGAAGTTCACCCTTTGGTATGGCTAAATAGGAATGAGGATTTTTTCGATAGCAATAGTTTTGCTGGAGAGGGAAATATCGGTCATATGGTTGAACAAGTAAAACTATTTGGCGTCGGAAAATCCAGAATTCCTATGATACAGGAAACTAATAGGAAGATTGATAAGAATAGCATATGCATTGGTGTAGATGGGTGTAAGGGTGGATGGATTGCTGCTACAATTAATCAAGGTAAGTTATTATTAGAAAAATATACGAGCTTAAAGGAAATTGTAGTACGTTATGAGAAATTTGATGAGTTTTTGATTGACATGGTAATTGGGTTACCAAGTAATATGGAGCAGATTAGGCCTGATTCGGAAGCTCGAAAGATGATTAAGGAAAGATCATCGACAATTTTTCCAGCTCCATGTAGACAGTCTGTCTATGCTGAGGATGTAGCTAAGGCTTATGATGAAAATGTTAGAGTACTTGGTAAAAAATTCACACCGCTAACAGTAGGAATAATTCCAAAAATGCGTGAGGTTGATAACTTCCTTCAAGATAATAAGCAATATAAGAATATTATAAAAGAAAGTCACCCAGAGGTTTGTTTTGCAAGACTAAATGGTAAGACTGTATTATCTAAGAAATCAGAGTTAGAAGGAATATTAGAGAGAATTCGCATATTGTCAAAATACTCCAATGACATTAATTTTCATAAAATCGAATTAGCTGCTAAAAATTATAAATGTAATATTGATGATATTGTAGATGCTATCTGTCTGGCAGTTTCAGCTAATTTCGTTCATCAGGGTGAATATATGGTGATCCCAGAAAGTCCAATGATGGATGAAACAGGATTAATTATGCAGATGGTCGTACCGAAATAGGATGGTCGTACCGAAATAGGATGGTTGTACAGAAATAGGATGGTAGTACAGATTATAGAATATAAAAAGATGGGGTATGATTATGGTTCAAACTTTTCGATGTAACAGCAAAGAGTATGACTTTATATTATTAACAAATAGCCTTGATGAAGATTTGAAGACAGGAAATGGTGAAAAGCAAAGCTTTTATCAGCAATTTAATAAGATTATTAATATAGATACTGTTGTATTACT
>JAEWHR010000018.1 GCA_023387655.1 Bacillota bacterium | reverse complement strand
TGTTTATACCCTTTTTGGTATCAGACGTTTTTTTATTCTCTTGAAGTTAGCCCATATTTTAAAGTTTTATAGATTGTTACCCCGACCTCTATTATTTCAATCATAATAATAAAGAAAAGAAGGAAGTTAATAAAATGATCCGTATTCCACCAAGAGATGAAATCAAACTTTGAATTCAATTCCATGCCTATTTCTGTATTTAGAATAGTTACAAAATCAGGATTAAAGAACGGTATCTTTTTCAAAAGGACAAAAGATATGACAATTTGAAATATTCCAGTAATAATACACACGATCATAACTCGTAAGTTATATCTACCTGTTATTAGTTTTACGATTTCATAAGCTAACCCAATAACAAAACTTATCAATAGGATGGGAAGAATGATATTCCAAACCTCTAAATTAATTGGAGATACTACCTTTACACCGTTTCTAGTCATAATACCGAAGCGTTCAATGGATGGTAGCATGATAATGATAATAGCAAAAATAACCGTGAAGATAATACCCGCTATGCTGTCACCTCTGTTAATAAGAGCTTTTTTATTGGGTATTTGAGGGAGATAGCTTGGTTTCCAGGTTCGCATATCAAAACTTTCACCCTTACTTAGCAGTTGCTCAATCTTCCACTTTTTATAAAACTCCACTTTTATATGCTGGTGTTGTAGAAATGCAAAAATGAGAGTGATTATTCCAAATCCACTAATGCCTCCAATAAACAAAGTACTCACGAAATCAATAAAACTAGACAATAAACTGCGCTCACTTAATAGGAACTGAACAATAAAAGAAACGAATGCGGATAACACTATAGCTGCTAGAACAATCTTTACAAGCCAACAATAATCGTCGTAGTATTCTGGGCTAATTAGATATTTACTTTCATCCAGGTAACGTTTTGCAAACTCTATTGGGTCTCCTAGTTCAAGTAAAATTTCCTCAATAGTAACATCATCTTTACGAGCATCGTACATATCGCTAATCAATTCTTCTAGCTCCATCTTTACTTCTGCTCGTTGATCTCTTGGCAGTTGTGAGATTACTTGATAAATATATCGATTCATGAAATCATATTCATGTGGTTCCATCAAGAGTCCTCCTTTAATAATTGATTTAGATTCTCAGACATAATAAGCCATTGTTCTTTTAACTGTTGAAAAACGGTATTACCGAAGCTAGTTCTATGATAGTACTTACGTGGCTTGGATTCGCCCATTTCCCATTCACTTTGTAATAAACCTTGTTTCTCCAATCTTCTTAGCAACGGATATAATGTATTGGGATCTATGGATACGCCCTTTTCTTCTAAAGCTTGCACCAAGGAATAACCGTATCTTGGATTATTTAATAGGCTTAACACACTGAGAATTAAGGTACCTCTTCGTAATTCTAGTATCAAGCCAGAAACTAAGTCTTTTTCGTCACCCATATTTCCACCTCCTGGATTCATTATACTGTACGACATACAGTATTGTCAATAACACAATATATTAATATTGATAGTAATTTATTTTTTAAATGGAAAGACAAGAGACTAATCATATAACGTAGCTTATAGGTTTATAAGTCAGAATAATAAATGAGATAAGAAATTGAGAATGGAAAAATAACGACAAAGGTTAGAACATATGGTAGAATGGTACTCATAAATAGGTAGTAAAAATTAGAAAGAATGACATGATAGATCAATCATAGAGTATGTAAATAAAGAACTAAAAGAAGGTTAGAAACAAACAAAATGAGTCGGAATATGGAATAAGTACATCAATATAATAAGCCGATTCCAAAATACATTTTCAGGAGGGTATCCATGGATTACAAGAAAGCAGGAGTAGACATTGAAGCAGGTTATAAGGCTGTAGAACTGATGAAGAAACATATTCAGGGAACGATGAGAAGCGAGGTGTTGACGGGAATTGGTGGTTTCTCGGGTGCATTTTCATTAGCCTCCTTTAAAGACATGGAGGAACCTACTCTAGTATCTGGTACGGATGGTGTTGGAACAAAATTAAAACTTGCATTTATTTTAGATAAGCATGATACCATAGGAATCGATTGTGTTGCTATGTGTGTGAATGATATTGCTTGTGCTGGTGGAGAACCATTATTTTTCCTAGACTATATTGCTTGTGGAAAGAATGAGCCTGAAAAGATTGCAACAATTGTTAGTGGTGTTGCAGAAGGCTGTAAACAATCAGGTGCCGCGTTAATTGGTGGGGAAACAGCTGAAATGCCAGGATTTTATCCAGTAGATGAGTATGATCTTGCAGGATTTGCAGTTGGTATTGTGGATAGGAAGAAATTAATTACAGGAGAGAACTTAAAGCACGGAGATGTTTTAATTGGTATTGCATCTTCTGGAATTCATAGCAATGGATATTCTTTGGTACGTAAAGTTTTTAATATGAAGAGGGAAGTACTTACTACGTATTATGAAAGTCTTTCAAGTACACTTGGCGAAGTGCTTCTTGCTCCAACTAAAATCTATGTAAAAGCACTAAATAGTTTAAAGACTGGCAATGTGGAAGTAAAAGCTTGTTCTCACATCACTGGTGGAGGGTTCTATGAGAATATTCCAAGAATGCTACGTGAGGGTGTTACTGCTGTTGTAAAAAAAGACTCTTATGTGATTCCACCAATCTTTAAGATGTTACAAAAGGATGGAAGTATTGAGGAACATGTGATGTATAATACCTATAATATGGGAATTGGTATGATGGTTGCTGTTGATAAAGCGGATGCAGAGAAAGCGGTAAACTTAATTAATGCGACAGGAGAGGCCGCTTATATTGTTGGAGAGATTAGGGATGGAGAGAAAGGAATCTGCCTATGTTAAGGATTGTGGTTCTAGTATCCGGTGGTGGTACTAATCTTCAAGCTATTATCGATAGTATCCGAATTGGGCGCATTAAAAATGCAGAGATTGTATCCGTGATAAGCAATAAAAAAGATGCTTATGCTTTAACAAGAGCAAGAAATTATGGCATTGATGCTTGTAGTGTGTCTCCAAAAGATTTTGAGACAAGAGAAGAGTTTCATGAAGCGCTTCTACAAACTATCGAAGGTTATCGTCCAGACTTAATTGTATTGGCTGGATTTTTAGTAATCTTGCCAAAGAAACTAGTGGAAAAATATCCAAACCAAATTATTAATGTCCATCCTTCTTTAATTCCTTCTTTCTGTGGTGATGGTTTCTATGGTCTTCGTGTTCATGAGGCTGTGCTTGAGCGAGGATGTAAAATAACGGGAGCAACTGTTCATTTTGTAGATGAAGGAACGGATTCTGGACCAATTCTTTTACAAAAGGCTGTTGATGTAAATCCTTTTGACACACCGGAAAGTCTACAAAAACGTGTGATGGAGGAAGCAGAGTGGATCATTCTTCCTCAAGCTATCGATGCAATTGCAAATGGAAGAGTAGAGATAAAAGATAACCTTGCTATCGTGAGATAGTGACATAAAAATAGAATGTAATTTTATAAAGCGCCCGTGCGTCAGAATCGAGTCGAATCAAGTTTGTGTCTGTGCTGCAACTACAAACTTGATTGCGTAAATGGTAGCGCAGAAAAGAGGTAATTATGAAAGTACTTATCGTAGGTGGTGGAGGTAGAGAACATGCCATTGCTAGAAAAGTTTCAGAAAGCAAACGCGTCACTAAGATATATTGTGCACCTGGAAATGCTGGAATAGAAGAGGTTGCGGAGTGCGTAGCAATCGGCGCAATGGAATTTGATAGATTAGTATCATTTGCAAAGGAAAAAGAAATTGACTTAACCATCATCGGTATGGATGATCCTCTCGTTGGTGGAATCGTGGATTTGTTTGAAGAGCAAGGGCTTAGAGTGTTTGGACCAAGAAAGAATGCTGCTATAATTGAAGGATCAAAAGCATTTTCGAAAGATTTAATGAAGAAATATCAAATACCAACGGCTGCTTATGAAACTTTTGATTCTGCACAAGAGGCAATAGATTATTTAAAAACTGCATCCTATCCAATCGTATTAAAAGCAGATGGACTAGCACTTGGGAAAGGTGTATTGATCTGTAATACGTATGAAGAAGCTATAGATGGTGTAAAAAGCATTATGCTTGATAAGCAGTTTGGGCCTGCAGGAGATCTTCTTGTTGTAGAAGAGTTTATGACTGGTAGAGAAGTATCGGTGTTGGCATTTTGTGATGGGAATACAATAAAGCCTATGACAAGTGCTCAAGATCACAAACGAGCTAAAGATGGTGATCAAGGGTTAAATACAGGTGGTATGGGAACCTTCTCACCAAGCCCCTTCTATACGGAAGAGGTCGATGAGTTCTGTAAGAAGTTTGTTTATCAACCTACCATAGATGCTATGAAAAGTGAAGGAAGAGACTTTATCGGCATTCTGTTTTGCGGTCTTATGTTAACTGAGAACGGTCCGAAAGTACTTGAGTACAATGCAAGATTCGGAGATCCAGAGGCACAAGTAGTATTACCACGTATGAAAAATGATATTATTGATGTAATGGAAGCTTGTATTGATGGAAGACTACAAGAAGTTCCTCTGGAATTTTACGATAATGCTGCTGTCTGTGTTGTTTTAGCCTCCGACGGTTATCCAGAACACTATGAAAAAGGTCATGTAATCCATGGTCTTCCTAAGTTTGCTGGGAAATCAGACTTTTTCGTATTTCATGCAGGCACCAAAAAGACGAGGGAAGGTATCGTAACGAATGGTGGTAGGGTGTTAGGAATAACAGCAACCGGAAAAGATTTGCGTGAGGCTCGTAAAAAAGCGTATGAAGCAACAGATTGGGTTCAGTTTGATAATAAATATATGAGAAATGATATTGGAAAAGCGATAGAAGAAGCGGAAGAATAACAATAAAAGTAGTGAAATACGATAAAAGTAGTGAAAAACTATAAAAGTAGTGAAAAACAATAAAGTAGTGAAAAACTATAAAAGTAGTGAAAGAACAGTGATAGAACAGTAAAAGTAGTGATAGAACAGTGATAGAACAGTAAAGATTAATAATACAATGAACCGATCCACTGCCAGCGAGGCAGGAACCGGTTCATTTTTATGTTTATTGATGGTGGGGCGTCTATTAAAGGCATATGATCAATCGTCCTTATTTGCCATCATTTCCCTAAGGAATAAACGATAATTTCAAGGTGGATGCCACAATACTGCCATATATCCAATTTAGTATGATAAGCGAGTGAAAAAAACAAAGAAAATAGAGAAATAAGTCGGTTAAAAAGGAATATTGTGTTATAATAGTGTGAGTGAAAGCCGGATAACTAGCACAAATTATAGGTTTTAAAACTGCAAAGTTCTTTCTACCTACAATTTGTGTTAGCGCTCAAAGAAGTTGCTATAAAAATGCGCGAAAGCGCTAGAATTGAGGTTAGAATGAGATTAGAAATGAAACACAAACGCTTAATTATATGGATATTGTGCATTAGCATGCTGATTCCAAATTTTCTGTGGATAAAATCAGAGGAAGCATATGCAGCATCAAAAGGAATTTGTACAGCATCAACGCTCTATGTTAGAAAAGGGCCAGGAACTTCGTATGATAAGTTAACCTCAGGCGGCGCAGATGTATATCTTGTAAGGGATCAAGAAGTAACAATTCTATCAGAAAAAGATGGATGGTATGAGATTAGTGCAACATTTGGTGGTAAAAAAATAACAGGCTATTCTCTTGGTACCTACATAAAAAAAGTGGAGAATACAGAAAGTACACCAACTCCGACACCGACTAAAGCACCATCAACACCATCAAACGGTTCTTCCACAACATATGAGTTGAAACAACCTGCAACTGTAAACGCAACACAGTTAAATATAAGAAAAGATAACAACACCTCAAGTGCTGTAGTAGGAACCTTAAAAAATGGCGATTCCATAACCGTAATCGGTACAAAGTGGAATGGTGAGGACTGTTGGTATCAAATCCAAACGAAATTAAACGGTAAAACAGTAAAAGGATATGTGTTAGCTGTTTATATTGAAATGAATTATAAGAGTGGGTTATATGGTAAAATTCGCTCTAACAAAACTGCAATGCAACTAGATGCTGGAGAAGGAAAAAAGACGGTATCAGCTGCTGATGGAACCAAACTTGTCTTAAATAAGAACCGAGCAGTATATATAACGGCAGAAAAAAGAATAGGAAATGTAAAGTGGTTCTACGTTCGTATTACGTATGGCGGAGCAAAATATTACGGTTATGTACCAGCGCGTCTTGTAGAGTTAGATGGAACAAAAGTGACGACTGGAGGTAATCAGGATAATTCAAACTCCGGTGGTGCTAGCGAAGAAGTTAACCAGCCAGAAAATCCGAATACTTCAACAACACCAGCAAGTCATAAAATAAATCTTACAGGTAAAGTAAATGCAGAAGGTGTTAATGTAAGAAAGGACGCAACAACAAGCAGCGCTAAGGTAACATCTTTAAAGAAGAATACGAAAGTAACCATATTAAAAGAAAAGTATGAAGGTAATGATAAGTGGTATCAGATTTCCTTTGTTCAAAATAAGAAAACAGTTACGGGATATATGCTTAGTAAATATGTCACTGCGACAGTAGGAAGTGGATTTTATGCGAAACCTACGAAAGAGATTATCTATAAAAAGATAGCTTCTGAAACATCAGAGGATTTATATACGGATGATGGTGAATTAATTACAGCTGCAAAAGATTCCTATGTATGGGTATCTGAGGAGAAAACAGTAGCTGGTACCAAGTGGTTCCGTATTAGTTATAAAGAACCTTCCATTACTTATTTTGGATATGTAACTGAGAATGACCTAGAGTTAATTGGTAAGAAAAAAGATACAGCAGTTGTGCCAACTCCTACCGAAACTCCAAGTGAAACCACTCCTACACCTACGGAAGCAGTAAAGCCAACAGAAACTCCAACTCCAACGAAAAAACCAATTGATAAGGATGAGGATTTTCAAATACCAGGTGTTATCACTGCATCAACATTAAATCTTAGACAAGATGCAACAACAAAAAGCAAGATATTAGGAACGTTATCAAAGAATACAAAACTAACTGTTCTTAATGAAGTTAAGGTTGGAAGTGATATTTGGTACCGAGTAGCGGTTACAATTAACAAAAAGCAAACAATTGGTCATGTTCTTAGTAATTATGTAAAATTAACATTAACCGATAAGGCAACGGCATCCATCTTAACTAGTAAAACGAAATTAAGAATTTCAGCAAAAACAACATCTGGTTATGTGAAATATAAGAGTGGAACTATTGTAAGCCTTGCTAAAGATACAAAGGTAACCTTAATATCTGAGGAAACCCAGGGTGTGAAGTGGTTTAAGGTATCCTATACAAAATCAGGAGAGACGGTAACAGGTTATTTAGAAGCGAATGCAGTAACACTGCTTTCTAGCGGACCAGCACCTACTCCTACTCCAAAACCAACAGAAACACCGACTCCAACACAAACTCCAACTGCGACGTCAACACCGCCTACAACGGTGACTCCAAAACCTACGGAATCTCCTACTATCGAGCCTACCACGTCACCATCACTAACCGCAACACCAACGGTAACACCAAAGCCAACGGTGACCCCTAAGCCATCGGCAACGCCGACTCCAGTAGCTCAGATTTTTACAGCAGATGGTATCATAATGAATGCTACTGCGCTAGTTGTGAAACAAGCTCCTGGATATAGTAGTTCATTTGTTAAAAACAGTGCAGGGTATGCGGTAACGCTATATAATTATGATGCAGTGAAGGTGCATGGTAAGTATTATGAGGATAATATATATTGGTATAATATCAAATTCACTCAAAGCGGAGTAGAATACTCAGGTTATGTGAACGAATATTACGTAAAAATTGATGAATCAACAATAGTGGATGGGGGATCTGGATCTATTGTTCCAACTCCAACAGTACCAGCAAGTCAAGACTTTGAACTTGAACTTGCAATGCAGGGCTTCCCAGAGAGTTACAAGCCGTATTTACGTGCTCTTCATGAGCAATATCCGGATTGGAAGTTTGAGGCATATCACACTGGACTTGAATGGAATACGGTAATCGATAAACAAAGTATTCCTGGTAAGAACTTAATATCAAATGGCAAAGGAATAGAGTGGAAATCTTTAGAGGATAAGGCATATAACTGGAAAACAGATAGTTTTATAGTGTACGATGGTTCCACTTGGGTAACAGCTTCAAGAGAAGCCATTGCGTACTACATGGATCCAAGAAACTTCTTAAATAGTGAGTCAATATATCAGTTTGAGGTCTTAACTTATAAAACATCCTATCAAAACCTGAATGGTGTTGAGAGTATTCTAAAATATACGCCGCTATCTAATACAAGTTATACTTACGAAGATGAGTTTGGCGTAACACAAACGATTACCTATGGTGAAACCTTTATGAAGGCAGCAGAGTATTCTGGTGTCAGTCCATATCATTTGGCTTCCCGTGTAAAACAAGAGGTTGTGACTGGAACTTCTACCGTAAGTAATAGTGTTACTGGAACCGTGAGTGGATGGGAAGGTTTATATAACTTCTATAACATAGGTGCTTATCATTCCACAGCGCCTGGAGGGGCTGTAGCAAATGGTTTAAAATACGCAAAGAATGGTAGTACAAATGCGACTTTAAATCTGAAGTCTTTAATTCCTTGGAACAATCGTTATCGTTCCATTGTAGGAGGAGCATTTATTATTGGTGATTCCTATATTAACCGAGGACAAGATACGATATACCTTCAAAAGTTTAATGTAACACCTACTTCTACCCACTCTCATCAGTATATGGCGAATGTAGAAGCACCATTTTCTGAAGGAAAGAAGGTTGGAGCAGCATATGCTCAGATAGGAAATTTCCCATTGGTATTTTCTATTCCAGTTTATTTAAACATGCCTGAGATCCCATGTGCAAAACCAACAACAAAGTATAATCCGAACAACTATCTAAAGACATTAAGCGTAAAAGATCTTAATGGAAATGATTTGACATTAACACCAACATTTGACATACTAAACACAAAAGACTTCTCATTAGTAGTACCAAATAGCTGTGAGGCTATTAATGTAGCTGCTACTACAGTAAGTAGTAAGGCTGTTCTTAGTGGAACCGGTGTCATTCCGTTAAATCCAGGGCTTAACGAGATTTCCATCATGGTAATTGCTCAAAGTGGAGATTTACGTGAATATAAGATTTCAGTTGTACGAGAAATACAATAAAAAAGAGGATTGAAGACATGGCGATTTTTTAGTAATCGCTGTGTAGAAGATAATTCTTACTATAATAAAACGAAATCCCATAGAGTTAACCGACCAGTAAGAAACGAAGGTTTCAAAACGAATGGTTAATTTTATGGGATTTTCTAAACGAAAACGGAATGGTTACTTATGGAATTATATAAAACGAAAATGAAATGATTACTTATGGGGTTTTATAAAACGAAAATGGAATGGTTACTTATGGGACTATATAAAACAACAACGAAAGGAGACTCTATGGAACATTGGAATAAAAGAGGGGTAAGAATTTTTCTATGCATACTACTTGGTATTTTCATAATTTCTTTACCCAGTACAAATAGTTTAGCTGCAAGTGCTACTATTAAAATTGAGATACCATTAGAAGAGGTAAGTAAGGAGGAAGAGTTTAAGATTTCAATTGTAATTGCATCCGATAGTACTCTTGGTGACTTTGAAGGTTACTTATCTTATAATGCAGAAATCATAGAGTTTATATCTGGTCCATCCTGTGTTACTGGTGGAAATGGAATGCTTCGATTTATGGATACAAATGCATCCGCTTCGGAAAGTGAAAGAAGATATGTATTACGTTTTAAAGCATTAGAGGTAGGGAACTGCCAGTTATTGATGACTGGAAATCCAATTGCATATGAATTCGAAACAGGTGATCCGATGTCTGTTTCTGCGTATTCACAAAATATAACAATTCGTGCCAAGGAAGCAGCTTCTGTGAACACGAATTTAGGAATATTAAAAGTGAGTCCTGGTACTTTAACTCCTTCTTTTCAATCCAATGTAAAAGAATATAGCATTATTGTAGGTCCTGATACAGATCGAATCGTAATAAGTGCGATACCGGAAGATACTGCTGCAACCGTGAATGTAACAGGTAATGAGTCTTTCGTTATTGGTAATAATACTATTGTGATTAAAGTTACTGCACAAAGCGGAGATACGGATGAGTATCGCATACAGGTAGTAAAAGAAGAAGGCTATCAATCGGGTAATGAAAACAAAAATGAAGGTGGAGATGCTCCTAGTTTAAGTGCAGTAAAAGAAGCTGGTAAGATAAAGTTATTCGGTCAATACAGTTATACTGTAGTATCGGATGATAGCAGTATTATCATACCGAAAGGTTATATAAAGAGTAGTATTCTTGTTGACGGTTGCACGATTCCTGTTTATCAAAAGCAAGACAGTTTAAAAGAAGATTATCTACTAATGATTTTAGAAAACCCATTTGGGAATACTTCTCTTTATCGATATGATCGTTTAGAGAAGACAATCCAACTTTATACGGAGCAAACCATTGTGAAAAAAGAGGAAAGCTCTCCGGTTACAAATAACAATCTGGAGTTAAAGGTACAGAAAAAAGAATTTGAAGAGAAAATCAGTCAGTTGACCATTGTCATTATTGTATTAAGTGGTATCTGTGCGGTACTATTGATCGGTATAATTAGAATTATGCTTCGAATGAGATCGGATCATGAGGAGGATATATTTTAAAATGTTTACCATTTATTCATAAAAGCTCCTGTTAGTATCAGTTGACAAAAGAACTATAGTGTTATAGTATGAATATAACAGATATAACTTCGAGAACATGTTGTAATGAGGGAAGGAGGTGAAGAATGTGATTGTAACCATTGACTTTAATAGTGATGAAGCAATTTACATTCAATTAAGAAATCAGATAATCCTGGGAATTGCAACCTCAGAAATCAGAGAAGGAGATAATCTACCTTCGGTGAGAGAATTAGCAGAAAATATTGGTATTAATATGCATACAGTGAATAAAGCTTATACTATATTAAAACAAGAGGGCTATGTAAAACTTGACCGAAGAAGAGGAGCTGTAATCGCGCTAGATTATGATAAGATTGCGGCAATTGCGGAACTAAAGAGTCAGATGAAAGTGATTTTAGCACAAGCCATCTGTAAAAATATAAGTTGTGAGGAGATACATGAGCTGATGGACAGTATCATGAGAGAATTCTCCTGCGATTCCAAATAAGGGGATAAGAGTGAAAGATCAATCTTTTACTCAACAAGTTTGTGTCTGTAGCATCCAAGAACATTGGGTGCGCAAAAGGCAGCGCAGAAAAGAGGTAAGCCATGTTATGTGATATTTGCGGAAAAAAAGAAGCGAAAATCTACTATACGGAAATCATCAACGGAAAGAAGAAAGAACAGCATCTTTGTTCTGATTGTGCTGGTAAGAACAGTCCATTCTTAAATTTTCCACAGGGAGAAGGTAAGGATTTCTCACTTGGAGGGATGCTATTTGGGTTGATTGATAGTATGGGAAAACAACAAAACGAGGAAGAGATACCAATCACCAAGTGCAAAAGCTGTGGTCTAAGTTATGAAGAGTTCTTAAAGCAAGGAAAATTTGGTTGTGCAGATTGTTATAGCAGTTTTGGTAAGGTGTTAAATAAGAATCTTAGAAGTATCCATGGAGCGGACACTCATACCGGGAAAAAACCAAAGGGCTATGAAAGTGAGATGAATCGCATCATAAAAGAGCTACCAGAGCAAGAGAAATTAGCAATTCAATTGCAACAAGCAATTGAGCAAGAAGAATATGAAGAAGCCGCAAGAATTAGAGACCGTATCCGGGAATTAAAGAATAGTTAAGGAAGGAGATAGGCTATGCAGAAATGGTATGAAGAACAGTCGGCGGATAGCGACGTTGTAATCTCTAGCCGTATCCGCCTTGCTAGAAATATAAAAGGCTTTTATTTTCAAGAACGAATGAATAGAGAGTCAGCCATACAACTTGTTAATAAAGTTACTGGACTTACAAAAGACCTCGAACAAAGTCAAAATCAAAAGTTCTATCACTGTAATGTGAATAAACTAAGAGATATTGATAAGGCATCGATGGTTGAATGGCATATTATCAGCCCGCTCTTAGCTGAAAAAGAACAAGAAACAGGGCTTATCGTTTCAGAAGATGAGGGCATTAGTATTATGGTAAACGAAGAAGATCATCTTCGGATACAAGCAGTGACAAGTGGCATGAATATGGAAAAGGCATTGTTGGATGCTGATAGAATTGACGACTTTTTTTCAGAACAATTAGGTTATGAATTTGATGATCGATATGGGTACTTAACGAGCTGTCCAACCAATGTGGGTACCGGACTAAGAGCGTCCTATATGGTATTCTTGCCGGCACTTAATATCACTGGCAAGATAGATAAGCTTGCAGAAGAGATTGGCCGATATGGAGCACAAATTCGTGGTATTTATGGTGAGGGTACCAAGGGACTGGGGCATATCTTTCAGATATCCAATAAAACAACCCTTGGGAGATCAGAAAAAGAGATCATTGACAATTTAGAGAAAATTGTAGAGCAGGCTATCTTACAAGAGCGAAATCTCAGGGAGTATCTGCTTAATATGAATGGTGATGAAATTGAAGATAAGGTATACCGTTCCTACGGTGTATTAAAATATGCAAAAAAAATCAATACGGTTGATGCACTTATGATGTTATCTCAATTAAAGCTTGGATTGGATGTTGGGCTAATGAAACTGAAAGAGCCGCTAAATGTTCATAAGTTGATGATGGAGATTACGCCAGCTAATTTACAAAAGAGTCTGGGAAAGAGTATCGGACGTGGAGAAAGAGAACGCTATCGTGCGGAATACATTAATAAAAAGCTACCACAGCTTTAGAAGAAGTGCCTAGAAGTTTTTCTATGAAAGTTTTATACCGAGGATTACTGAAGTATAAGATCTAGATTGGAAAAGAGGAAGCACAGGAATGGAGGAATATATGAAAGAAAGATTTACGGATAATGCGAAAGAGGCAATCAATTTAGCAACCGATGTCGCTTTCCGATTAATGCATAATTATATTGGAACAGAACATTTACTCATTGGCTTGATAAAGGCGGATGGAGTTGCTTCTAAAGTTCTTGAAACAAATGGTGTAGAGGAGGATAAGGTTTTAGATCTTGTCAATCAATTAATTGCACCAAATACGCCGGTAAAAATTATGGGCACCAATAACTTCACAAGCAGAGCAAGAGGAATTTTAGAGCAAAGCGACAAAGAAGCAAAAAGAATGAATGCAGAGCAAATTGGTACGGAACATATACTAATTGCGTTAATGAAGGAAACAGATTGTATTGCAGTACGATTATTAAATACCCTTGGGATTAATATTCAAAAACTCTATGTGGATACGTTAGCAGCTGCTGGAGTTGACTTAAATGCAGCAAAGAATGAATTTAGTGCAACCAAGGGAAAAGCGAAGGGGAAAAGTTCGACTCCAACCCTTGATCAATATAGCAGAAATCTTACAGAATATGCAAAAGAAGGTAAGTTAGACCCAGTCATTGGTAGGGAAAATGAAATTAACCGTGTTATTCAAATTTTAAGTAGAAGAACAAAGAACAATCCTTGTTTGGTAGGAGAGCCAGGCGTTGGAAAAACTGCAATTGCAGAAGGATTAGCCCTTAAGATTGTAGAAGGTGATGTACCGGATACCATTAAGGATAAACGAGTAGTAACCTTGGACTTATCAGGAATGGTAGCAGGTTCTAAGTATCGTGGAGAATTTGAGGAACGCATTAAGAAAGTGATATCAGAAGTTATCTATGATGGGAATGTATTATTATTCTTAGATGAGCTACACACTATTATAGGTGCAGGTGGGGCTGAAGGTGCAATCGATGCATCCAACATATTAAAGCCATCTCTAGCTCGTGGAGAGCTTCAATTAATTGGTGCGACTACGAGAGAGGAATATAGAAAATATATTGAGAAGGATGCTGCATTAGAGCGTCGTTTTCAACCTGTAGTTGTAGAAGAACCATCAGAAGAGGAATCTATACAAATCTTAATGGGTCTTCGTTCTAGTTATGAAAGTCATCATAATGTTGTAATAACGGATGATGCTGTTATGGCAGCAGTAAAATTATCCAAGAGATATCTTAATGACCGTTATCTACCAGACAAAGCAATTGATCTTATGGATGAAGCTGCTTCAAAAGTACGATTAAGTACGTATGCAGTATCACCAAAAATGAAGCAATTAGAAGAAAAGATTGCAGAACTGGAAGCTGAGAAGGAAGAGGCAATTAAAGCTGAGGCCTTTGAGAAAGCAAGTGAGATTAAGAAAAAGCAAGATAAAGCAAGAGAAACACTAAATCGTCAGAAGATTGAGCATGAAAAGGCTAGGGAAGAGAATAAACTAATGGTAACAGAGGGTGAAATTGCGGAGGTGATTTCAGGCTGGACCAAGATTCCGGTAAAGAAACTAGAAGAGGAAGAAAGCGAACGTCTCATGAAGCTTGAGGGAATCTTACATGAACGTGTTGTGGGACAGTCGGAGGCGGTTTCTGCTGTTGCTAAGGCTATTCGCCGAGGCAGAGTAGGGCTAAAAGATCCAAATCGCCCAATTGGTTCCTTCTTATTCCTTGGACCAACCGGTGTAGGAAAAACGGAGCTTTCTAAAGCACTTGCAGAAGCGATGTTTGGTAGTGAGAATTCCATGATTCGAGTTGATATGTCTGAATATATGGAAAAGCATAGTGTATCAAAGATGATTGGTTCTCCTCCAGGATATGTTGGATACGATGAAGGTGGACAATTGAGTGAGAAAGTACGCAGAAATCCGTATTCAGTTATCTTATTTGATGAAATTGAGAAGGCACACCCAGATGTATTTAATATTTTACTTCAGGTATTGGATGATGGTCACATTACAGATGCCCAGGGAAGAAAAGTTAGTTTTAAGAATACAATTATCATCATGACTTCAAATGCTGGCGCTCAGAGTATTATATCTCCTAAGAGATTAGGTTTTACTTCTGTAGTTGATGAGAAGGCAGATTACAGTCGAATGAAGGAAGGCGTAATGGATGAGGTAAAACGAATCTTTAAGCCAGAATTTATTAATCGTATCGATGAAATTATTGTCTTCCATTCCTTAACAAGAGATGATATCAAGAATATTGTACGAATTATGTTAGCAACCATTCAAAAACGTTGTGAGCAACAAATGGATCTAAAGCTTACCATTGAAGAAAGCGTGATTGATTTTATTTCAGAAAAAGGTTTTGATGATAAATATGGTGCAAGACCAATCCGTCGAGCAATACAAAGTTATATTGAAGATAAATTGGCAGAAGAGATATTAGAGGGCAAGATTAGCACGGGGGATTTCGTAACAGTTGACTATAAAGAAAATCAGATTTTAATGACTGGAAAAAAGAAACGAACCAGAAAAAGCAATTCCAATTAGTTTCTTTGGAAGGAAAAATCTAACTTATTTTCTATACAAATTCGTCGAAACAAAGAAGATTTAGTAGCATTATAGGAAGGATTATATTATAATGCATATATAGAAAATGAAAACAGTTAGTATCAGTTATTATGACAACCCTAAAAAAGATATGGTTGTGAAACAATACCGGGAGGATAAGAAAATGGCATTATTTGAGAATCTGATTCGTGAAGAGAGCGATGGCACTATTAGCTTTGGTGATTATACCTTAGAGACTAAACAGAAGGTTTCGGATTTCCAACACAACGGAGATTTATATAAAGTAAAAACATTTTATGAGATCACAAAATTAGAAAAAAATGGACTATTTGTTTATGAGTCAGTACCAGGGACAGCAGTATCCCATTTAGATATTTCAGAAAAAGAAGTGAGTTTTAATGTAAAGGGTAATGAAGATGCTCAGATTACATTAGAATTAGAGCCAGAGAAAGAATACAAAATATTTGTTGATGGAATCAATCTAGGTAAGATGAAGACTAATTTAGGTGGAAAATTAATGATTAGTACAGAACTTAACTGCGAGAAAGAAGTTCAGGTTCGTGTGATTAAATTATAAGAAACCGAGTTGAGTAAGTAGTGGAAACTAGTAGGAGAATCAAAACATGGCTAAGAAAAGTACCGTCTTCTTTTGTAAAGAGTGTGGGTTTGAATCTGCAAAATGGGTAGGGCAGTGTCCTGGATGCAAAACGTGGAACAGCTTTACCGAAGAACCTGTTGTCAAAAAAACAGCAGTTAGTAAAATAAGTAGTAGGAAAACAGAGACTCCAAAGTACCTTTCAGAGGTTCGAACAGAAGAAGAAAACCGTACTGTTACAGGAATCGGAGAATTCGACCGTGTCCTTGGTGGTGGTATTGTAAAAGGGTCTTTGGTATTAGTAGGTGGAGATCCTGGTATCGGAAAGTCTACGCTGCTTCTTCAGATGTGTAGGCAGCTAACAGCAGCAAAAAAGAAGGTACTATATGTTTCCGGAGAGGAATCTCAACAACAAATAAAAATGAGAGCAGAGCGCCTTGGAACCTTCCAAGGCGAATTGCTATTACTTTCTGAAACAAACTTAGATCAGATTGAAGAGATTGTTTCAAAAGATACTCCAGAGATTATGATTATCGACTCTATCCAGACGATGTTTAAAGAAGAAATTAGCGCATCGCCAGGAAGCGTAAGTCAGGTACGAGAATCAACCGGGGCCCTCATGCACTTGGCAAAGGGAATGGGAATCTCAATATTTATTGTTGGGCATGTGACGAAGGAAGGCGTTGTGGCAGGTCCACGAGTCTTAGAACATATGGTAGATACCGTGCTTTACTTTGAAGGTGATAATACCGCAGCATATCGTATCCTTAGAGCGGTGAAAAACCGTTTTGGTTCTACGAATGAAATAGGGGTATTCGAAATGAAGAATACTGGTTTGGCAGAAGTGATGAATCCTTCGGAATATATGCTTCAAGGAAAACCGGAGGATGAACCAGGGTCTATTGTGGCAGCCTCTATGGAAGGAACTAGAACTATGTTGGTTGAGGTACAAGCTTTGGTATGTCAATCCAACTTAAATATGCCACGAAGAACAGCAGCAGGAACGGACTATAATCGTGTTAATTTATTAATGGCGGTTATTGAGAAACGCTTAGGAATACAGTTGTCCTTTTGTGATGCATATGTAAATGTTGCAGGCGGCATGAAAATAAACGAACCTGCTCTAGATTTAGCGATTGTGATGGCTCTGATATCTAGTTATAAAAACAGAGCGCTAAGCAGTAAAACACTTGTATTTGGAGAAGTTGGTCTTACTGGAGAAGTACGTGCCGTTAGTATGGCGGAACAGCGTGTGAATGATGCTAAGAAGATGGGTTATCAAATCTGTATTTTACCACAGGTGAATCGACAGCACTTAAAGATGGAAGGAATCCGTCTGATTGGCGTTAATAATGTGAGAGAATTATTTAAATTACTAGAAGAGTAAGTGGTAAAAGAAAAGTAGTTTAACTTTTATTTATGACTCAACTAGTATAGAGTGAATAATAGAAGAGTATTTTTCAACATCTTAATTTATATGCGTGCCTTAACACACATATAAATTAAGATATTAATGGGGGGAACAATGCAAAACGAATCTTTACAAGAGATTATCGAAAGGTTGTATAGGTCTCAAGAACAAGTAGAAAAATCAACATTTGATGTACTCAATGAACAAGATAAATTATGTTGCCTTGTTTCAGAAACATCACTTGAGGTTCAGAGCCTTATTTCTAAGATGGAAGCTATAAATTATTGTGTTTCATATCATTTAAAAGATCATCTTGCAAGAGTACAAGGGGAACAACTAAAAGAGTTAGAGCGTGTAATGTCGATGGTGGAAGAACAGGAATCCATTGGTAATTTAGTATCACAGTATATAAATACTTTGGCTACTCAGGCTGCTTATGCCTGTGAATTAGTACATATCATGGAGAACGAAATAGCAGTTCATCGTGAAGAGATTGAGGGAATAGGTAATTGTATAGCCTATAATATAGAGAAGAATACAATTGAATCTAAGTAAAAGAAGAAGGAATGTAGGTGTATTGACAACAGTTTTGTGTTTGTACTAGCTACATTCTTTTTTATTTCCTCTATATTCTTACTATTTCATTCATAATGTTATAAGTGTTGACAAAGATGGTAATATTCTATATGATAACTGTGAATCTATGGATATCTTACTCTATTTTACCGTCGTTTAGGTACTTCTTATAGAGAATAGAAATGAATGGGTTTCAATGGAAGGATTTATATCCGTTTTATACGCTAAAATGAGTATAAGAAAGCGCAAGAAATATGCGCAGGAATAAAAATATAGTGAATAAAAGGCGTTAACGCTTTTATAAAAGGTTAGGTTGAAAAATAGAACTCTATTTTTCAATATCTTGATTTTATGCGGGCTAAAGTACGCAGATCGGAGTTAGGATGAATATGGATAAAAAGAAAAAGTTTACAAAGTCTATTACATTTCGGATTCTAATCGCTGTATTCGCTCTAGTAATACTAGGCGGAGGATTTTACGGATTTAAACTACTAGTTAAAGTTAAGGGAAGTATTAGTTACTTATATAATTATACCACGAATACAAGAGGAAGCCTTCCGGTAGAACAATTCCTAGATAATGCAAAAGGCGCAGAGGAGGAGGTACCAAGGGCTACGAAAAATACAAATCCAAGTGTACTATCGATGTCTACCCGTATTCAGGTTAACGGGGTAGATGTTAAGAGCTATGAACGTCCTTATGATCTGACATTTTCAGAAGAGGCATTATTAGGGATGGATCAATTAAAGGGTATCTATACGTTCCGTGGCGACTATTATAGAAATCATCAAGCCTATGGTTACGCTAATCTAATTGAGAAAAAGTTTGATTCTAATATCTGGTCTTTTACTACAGGAAAGGTATTAAAAAGTAATGGTGTTGACTATTGGTCAGGTAATGGTTGGACAGGCCAACCACTGGTAGTTGAATGGGATGATGAGACTAAGAGAATTATGAATCTTTATGATGCAGCGAAGAAAAAGGAAGATCTTGTGGAAGTAATCTATCCTGGAATGGATGGGTATGTACACTTTTTAGATATGGACACAGGAGAACCAACGAGAGATGCTATCAACGTTGGTATGACCTTTAAAGGAACTGCCTCGCTTCACCCAGGTGGGATTCCAATGTTGATTATGGGTTCAGGAGATGCGCAAACCGGAGTATATGGGGAGAACATTAGCCCAAGAATCTATATCTATAGTTTAATTGATGGTTCAAAATTATACGAGTTTGCAATGAATGATCCAATTGCACCACGTATTTGGCATGCATTTGATAGTTCCGCTATCTTCCATGTAGAATCTGACACTATTATCTGTCCTGGAGAAAATGGTGTATTATATACTCTAAAGCTTAATACAAAATATGATAAGGTAAACGGAACACTATCCATAGCACCATCAGAAGAAGTACGCGTAGTATATAGCGCGGCTCGCGCCTCAGAAGATTTTCATGTATGGGGAAGCGAATGTAGTGGAAGTGTATGGAAAAACTATCTATATCTCGGTGACAATGGTGGTGTAGTAAACTGTATTGACTTAAATACCATGGAGCTAATATGGACTCAAGATGTTGGAGATGATGTAAATTCATCCATTATTTTTGATGAAGAAGCAGATGGTAAAAAGTATATCTACGTTGCTACAACCTTAAAATATGGAAAAAACAGTCACAATATGGGCGAAGCGAGTGTATTTAAGTTAAATGCGATTACTGGTGAAATTGTATGGAGAAAGCCATATGAAGTTCATAGTGTTGCAGGTTTAGCCGGTGGTTTTTTAGCAACAGGTATTGCTGGAAAAGGAGTAGTTTCTAATTCCGTATTTTACTTTGTATCAAAGACTCCTAATATTGAGGGAGGTTATCTTGTTGCATTAGATAAGAGTACTGGAGAGGAAACTTGGAGAACAGATTTAGGAACTGATTCCTGGAGTTCTGCGAATATCATATATACAGCTAGTGGTGATGCTTATCTGTTACAGGGAGCTTATAATAATAAGCTTATGTTAATTGATGCTACTACTGGAAAAGTAGTTGATAGTATTGACGTAGGTGGTGCAATCGAGGCTACCGCAGCAGTATATGAAAATAAAATTGTTGTTGGAACTCGAAATGAAAAGATAATCGGGGTGACTTTAAGATGATGAGAACGAGATCAAAATGGATAACGGTTGCAGTTCTTGCAATTCTTTGTCTACTATTTGCAGGTGCAGGATTGTTTCATGATGGAGCTAAAGTGACCTCTGAGAATATAGAAGCAGTTGTGGAACTAAACGGTAAGACAATGGGCGGTGTTACTTCTAAGATGCCAGATAATAGTACAAAGATATTATTTGATAGTATACTTGGAATTAAGTTAAGGGGATATCGTTCTTATCCAGATGTTACAGAAACCCTCTCAGCCCTTAGAACGAATGAGATACAGGTAGCTTGGTTTGCTGACGTAACGGCGGATTATTTAGCCAGAACAGAGGAAGGAATCCGAAAGCTTGAGATACCAAAAGAAACAGAGGATAGACTTGAGTTTGGTATGGCGCTTTCTGTCAAAAATCAAGCATTAAAAGATGATATCAATGGAGCATTGAACACGTTAAAAGAAAACGGAGTCCTAGACTCCCTTGTATCTACCTATATCGAGGCAGATGAAATTAAGAAAGTATATGCCAAGGATTTAGAAAAAATATCAGGAACGAATGGGACAATCTACGTAGGAGTTACCGGTGCGACGCCACCGATTGATATGGTAGATTTTGAGCAAAAGCCATATGGATTTAGCGTGACTTTAATGCATGAGATTGGTAAACTTCTAGGAAAAGAGATCCGATATGTATACCTACAAAATGATACGAGTTTTTCCATGTTAATGGGTGGTAAAGTAGATGTACTCTTTTGCTACGGAACTAGTAAAAGTACAGTAGATTCAAAAAAAGTATATTGTATGACTGACGGTTACTATACAATGAATCAATACGCTTATCTGGTTTTAGAGTAGTATGAAGGCAGTATTCATACAAAATTAAATCAAAATAAAAGAAATTCCAGAGCATTCAAAGTTTTTATCAATCTATTGTTATCTTTGATGAGATATCTGGAAGTGAGAGGAGAAAGAATATGAGCTTTATCAGAAATATCTTTGATGCGATAAATAACAATCTAATCTCCGGTGGAGCATATTACCTAATCGCAAAAAGCGTAATTGTGACAATTATTTTAGTAGTAATTGCGTGGTTAGTAACGATAGCAATCGGGTCGGTATTAAGTTACTTTATGTCATACCATAAGAGAGGAATCTCGGGATTAGCCCATGCGATTAGTTTTATATTTCGTAGTACACCAGTAGTATTGATATTATTGTTATTTTATTATGTAATATTTAAACGATTGTATTTAAGTATCACCTTAATTACTGGACTTGCCATTGGATTATATGGTGCAGGTCATTTTGCACAGATTATTGCAAGACAGGTGAGAGAAGCGAAAAAGCACCAGGACATTGTGGTGATTCGAAGATTAAAGCAGGTTTATTTTACGGTAACCTTACCACAGACGGTAGAAGATACCTTATTTATGGTAAAACGACTAGCAATCTTACTTCTACAATGGACTACCATTGTTGGCTATATTTCTGTAAATGATCTAACAGAGGTAATGACAAGAATTGGTCAAAGAACGATGTACCCATTCTTCTCCATCTTTGTATGTATTATATTCTATCTTATTATGACAATTATTATTGAAGGTATTTTTCATGGGATCCATAAGAAGATCACAGGGGAAGAGGATACTTACGAAGATGAGGAGATAGATTATCCTAGAAAAAATAATGCCAAAGAGCAAGAAAAATTCTATGGAATGCCACAGGAACTACCGGATGAGGAGGATGAGGATGATTCGGAGTTATCTGAGGATGAGGATGAGTACGAGTATAACTCTAGGTTGTCCGATGATCAGTATGAAGATGACGATAGGTTATCAGAGGATGAGGATGATTATAAGTATGACTCCAAATTATCAGAAGATGAAGACGAATACGATTCCATGTTATCAGAAGAAGAGGAGTCTACTAAAAAAGAGGATACCGATAATGAGTCGGAGAGTGAAGATTATCTTCTATTTACGAAAGATTTAGCAAAACAAGTAGAAGAAGAATTCGAAGATGAAATGATTCATAAGAAGAAATAGAATAATTTAATAACGAAGATTAGTATTAATTTAAAAAGCTGTTACATTTATCTTTGATAGCTCTATACAAGATATGGAGAAGAAATTTCTAATCATACTCCATATTTCATGAGTTATAAAAAAGGATGTGACAGCTTTTATTAGTATAAAATGAGGTAATAGCTTTGATTAGTATGAAGTATCTAATAACTTTAATTAGTATGAAGGATGTAATAGCTTTAATTAGTATGAAGGATGTAATAGCTATTTTATGATGCCTCTCTCCTTGTAGTATTTGATAGCACCTTCATGAAGAGGAAGTCCAGCAAGGTCTGTAACAGCTCCTTCTAAGCTGACAGAGCGCAATGTAGTGTTATTATCTTTTAATGCATCCATATGCTCCCATAAGGTTTTGGTTAAATCATATACTGTTTGCTCATCTAAGTCAGTTGTTGTACATAATGCTAACTTAACTGCGGATGTGGTTATATCAGTATCTTGGTTTTCATAGGTCCCTGCGGGAATTATGTACTTAACATACCATGGATAGTCTTGTTGGAGTTTACTAATTGTTAGGTCGCTTATGCTGAGTAGATGTGCTCCAGCTTCACTCGTCATCTGACTTACCGCTAGATTTGGAATACCTGACATAATCCAAGCACCTTTTATCTTGTTGTTTTTAAGTAATTCAATAGATTCTGTAAATCCGGTATAAACTAGGTCACAGTATTGAGATAAATCAATACCCAAAACTTCAAAATGCTGAGTGGCTTCTTTCACGGTAGTACTTCCAATTGCACCAGGTGAAAAGGGAAGTCCTTTTAAGTCAGAAAGAAATTTAACATTCGTATCCTTTGAGACAACAACATGGTTTGGATTATAGTATAATCCTGCAATTATACGTAATTTATCATTTGCTTTCTCTTCGAAATCTCCGATCCCATGATAAGCTTCATATAGGATACTTGTTACAGCAAATGTAACATTGGCATCGCCTTGTTGCAATTGATTTAAATTCTCGATGCCTCCATTGCTTTCATAGGAGTTTGCAGTAATGTAGTCTAACTCATTTGTCCACAGGGTTGTAATTAAGTCCCCAAGTTGATAAAGAGCTCCGGATGAGGATGCTGTTGGAATATGTAAAGTCTGTGGAGGATGAGGAGAATTAGCTTTATTACATCCGGTTAGTAACAACAAGAGGAGAAAGAGAGTAGACAAGCTAGAATACTTGTTTAAATTGAACCTTTTACCCATAGATACTCCTTTAATATTAAAATGGTCATATGTAATGGCATTCGATTTGCCAGGCACTAATATATCAGCTTTAGAAATATTAGTCAATTGAAATTTTACAATTTGTGAATAATTAGCTAAATATAAACATTTTTTAACATATTTTTGTAACTATAGTTGTTAGAAAACTAGTTAAACATATAAACAAATCATGAAATGTGGGGGAGGTGAATAATCTTCATTCCAAATACTGTGCATAAAAATTAAGGTAAATACCACAGAAGAATAAAAAAAAGAATACTTAAATGGAGGATGTATGAACATAGGAGATCCAAAAGAAAAGTCAGTAACAAAGGAAATCGGGAAAACAGTGGCGACAAGAATGTTTCATTCTTTGAGGGCCAAAGTTGTAGGAGTTATGCTTTTAATTGCGGCCATAGCATGTATATTAAATCTATTAACAGCATTGCCAAATTTTAATAAAGTGATTGATGAGAAGACAAAGTCAAGTATGTTGGATGTCACAAATGCTTATGGACATTTGATAGAAAACGAGATAAATACAAAATCTCAAGCTTTAACCTACGAAGATTTTAATATATTATTACACGGAATTTCATTAGAAGGCATTCCGTCTAGTTACGCTTATGTGGTCGATCGTAATGGAATCATGCTGTATCATACGATAGAAAATAAGGTTGGGGCTGAAGTTGAGAATTCAGTAGTAGAAGGAATTGTCGAACAGTTAAAGCAAGGAATTGTCCCAGAGAACGATACAATTCTATATGAATACCAAGGAGTAATGAAATATGCTGGATACTACATTTCTGATAAGGAAAATACAATCCTCGTTTTAACCGCAGATGAATCGGATATCATGTTACCTAGAGTAGAATTTAATCGTAGCATGATATTTGGTAATATTTTTGTTTTACTTTTAGCGATCATTGTAGGATCAATAATATCTTACATATTAGCAAAACCTACGATTACCATAACAGAGGCAGTCAATCGAATCTCAAATCTCGATTTTTCTGAGGACGAGAGACAGAAAAAACTAGATACCCACCGAGATGAATTTGGTGAGATGAGTCGCTCCATTGGAAAAATGCGTGAGAATATCATTGTTATGATTAAAAGTTTAACTCAAGCATCGAGAAGTATTGAAAGTAATGCAGAAGAACTAACCCGCTATGCCAATGAGGTAAATGAATATTCTAGTGATAACTCAGCGACAGCACAAGAGCTTGCAGCAGGTGTAGAAGAAACAGCGGCAACAACGGAGTCTATTAATGAAAAGATTATTTATGTTGAAGATAATACAAAGGAAATTAGTCAGCTAACAGATGAAGGAAAGTCAATGGCACAAGAGATTATGCAACGAGCGAAAGATCTTCATATTAGCATAGAAGATGCCAGTGATCTCACAAAGCAAATGTATGAGGATGTGAAAGAGAAGACTACGGTAGCAATTGAGAAATCAAAATCTGTAGAAAGAATTCAAACTCTCTCGAAAGCGATTATGGATATTGCTTCACAAACAAGTTTATTGTCTTTAAATGCATCCATTGAAGCGGCAAGGGCTGGTGAGTCAGGAAGGGGATTTGCAGTAGTAGCAACGGAGATTGGTAATTTAGCAAACCAATCCACAAGAACCGTGAAAGATATTACGGATATTGTTTTTGAGGTGCAAGATGCCGTAAACAATATGGCTGACTGTTTATCAAAGACATTGGATTTCTTAGATAATAAGGTTTTGAATGATTATACAGAAATACGTAATGTTAGCACACAATATTCTGATGATGCCATGAAGTTTAATGATAGTATGTCGATAATTAATACCTCCATTGGTAGCTTGCAGACGACAATTAAAAACATAGCAGAAGCGATCATGGGTATCAATGATACGATTTCCGAAGCAGCAACAGGAATTACTGATATTGCACAAAAGACCTCGAACACAGTGGAGCTTACCGGAAAAACTTCAGAGAAAGCAGAGGAATCAATGCAACATGCAAAGGAATTGCAAACAATTGTGGATCAGTTTAAGATATAGTTAGTGCAGGAGAAAAGTATGCAATTATAGCTTTGTTACTTTAAATTTAGCTTCTATATATTAATATAATTTACCAAGGATTCCATTGGATATTAAGCTATTTGCTTGACACAAATTTTCTGGTCATCTATAATAAATAAGGTTAAGAAACTATTGTAAACATATCAAAAATGAAAATAAGGGGATATGGACGCAATTGCTTTTTTCACCGCTTTATAGTAACAGAATAAAGTTTCGATTCAGTAAACTGATGAAGGAATTACCGAAAGGAAGATGCAGATGAAACAATATGATGTCGTGATTATTGGTGCAGGACCAGCAGGTATCTTTACTGCGCTTGAGATGATCAAAAAGGGAAGCAAGAAAAAGATTGCAATTGTTGAAAAAGGACGTTCTGTAGAAAAGAGAAGCTGTCCAAAAACGAAAACAAAGCAATGCTTAAATTGTAAACCTTTTTGTCATATCACAACAGGATTTTCCGGTGCTGGAGCTTTTTCAGATGGAAAATTGTCTTTAAGCTATGAAGTGGGTGGAGATTTACCAACTCTTATTGGTGAAGATCTTGCTCAGGAAATGATTCATTATACCGATGGAATATACCTAGAGTTTGGTGCTGATAATAAAATTGAGGGAATTAGTCAGCCAGAAAAAACAAAGGATATTCGTAAAAGAGCGATTCAAGCTGGTTTAAAATTGGTAGATTGTCCAATTCGTCATCTTGGAACAGAGAAGGCTCATAAACTTTATCAAAGTATTGAAGAATACCTGTTAGAGCAAGGTGTAGAGATTTATTTTAATTATATATGTAAAAATCTTATTATTGAAGATAGTACTTGTACCGGTGCAATCATCGAAAATGTTTTAAAACAAGAGGATTGCATTGAGTTAAAGGGAGAACATATTGTCGTTGCAACAGGACGTAAAGGTGCTGATTGGCTTGAGAAAATTTGCGAAGAGCATGACATTGCCCATCAACCGGGAACCGTAGATATCGGTGTACGTGTAGAAGTACGTAACGAGATTATGGAGGATGTAAACAAGGTATTATACGAATCCAAGTTAATCGGATATCCAGCTCCATTTAAGAATAAAGTACGTACCTTCTGTCAAAATCCTGGAGGATTTGTTAGTCAAGAGAATTACGATAATGATTTAGCAGTAGTAAATGGTCATTCCTATAAAGAAATGAAGTCTGACAATACGAACCTTGCAATTCTTGTTTCTCATAACTTTAGCGTACCATTTAATCAACCGATTGCGTATGCACAAAAAGTTGGAGAATTAACGAATATGCTAAGTTGCGGACATATTTTAGTACAGCGTTATGGAGATATTCTTTCTGGAAAAAGAACTTGGCCAAAAGAATTAAGCCAGTCCAATGTAAAACCAACGCTTCCAGATGCTGTTGCTGGTGATATTACAGCTGCTATGCCATACCGAGCTATGACAAACATTATAAACTTTATTCAAGCGGTAGATAACGTAGTTCCTGGATTTGCAAGTTCAGAAACTTTATTATACTCTCCAGAATTAAAGTTCTATAGTAACCGTATTAAGATGACACCAGAGTTTGATACCAACATTAAGGGACTTCATTGTTTAGGGGATTCTTCTGGATGGACCAGAGG
>JAEWHR010000265.1 GCA_023387655.1 Bacillota bacterium | reverse complement strand
ATGATTCGTTGTTTGAAACAGTTAATATTCCACATGCCAATGTAGAAGTTCCTTATAACAATTTTGATGACAGTATGTATCAGATTGAGAGTTGCTACAGAAAAAAGATTTGGATTGATAAACTAGAGCAAGATGAACAGGTATATGTTAAGTTTAATGGTGTTATGGCATATGCAAAAGTCTATTTGAATGGCATTTTTGTTGGAGAACATAAAGGTGGATATACACCTTTTAAAATTGATTTAACAATGACAGCCAAACAAGGTGAGGACAACATGTTAACAGTGTATGTGGATTCAAGGGAGCGAAATGATATCCCACCATTTGGTTTTGTGATAGACTACCTGACTTACGGTGGCATATATCGTGAGGTATCACTGGAGTATGGCCATAATGTTAGATTTGATGCTGTATGCATTAAAACGAAGGATGTTTTAACACAAAGTCCATATCTTGATATTGATTTATTTACATATAATGCTTCTGGGGAAGCTCACGAATTGATTTGTAAGTTTGATTTGATATACCAAAATAAGTGTATTAAAACATTCACTAAAGTAATTAATGTAAATAACATAACGAAAGAAAGAATTAATATCAAAGAAGAAGTGTCATATATTAAGTTGTGGAGTATAGATGAACCTAATCTATATTATATTGATTTGCAGTTAATCAAAGAAGAGAGGATTATAGATACACATTATATAAGATTTGGGTTCAGGGAAGCCCAGTTTACCGAGGAAGGGTTTTATCTTAATGGTTCAAGAGTGAAAATTCAAGGTTTAAATCGTCATCAATCCTATCCTTATGTTGGTTATGCAATGCCAAAAAGTGCACAATATAAAGATGCAGAGATACTTAAATTTGAGTTGGGTGTTAACACTGTGAGACTATCACACTATCCGCAGAGTGATCATTTTATGGACCGATGTGATGAATTGGGTCTTCTGGTATTTGATGAGATACCGGGATGGCAGCATATAGGAAACAAAGAATGGCAAGATATTGCTGTATCCAATGTCGAGGAAATGATCATGAAAGACTTTAATCATCCTAGTGTTATCATTTGGGGTGTTCGAATTAATGAATCACAAGATCATGATGAATTATATAAAAGAACCAATTCCTTAGCAAAAGCTCTGGACGATTCAAGAAGTACGGGTGGGGTTAGGTGTATTACAAAGAGCCATTTGCTAGAAGACGTTTATACTTACAATGATTTTATTCATAAAGGTGATAATTGTGGACTTCAAAAGAAAAAGAAAGTAAGCAGTTCGGATAAGCCGTATCTGATAACTGAGTATAACGGACATATGTACCCAACCAAGAAATTTGACGATGAAGCTCACAGGGTAGAACATGCAATTAGGCATTTGAATGTAATTAATGCAATGCAAAAGGATGACAAGATATCAGGAGCTATCGGCTGGTGTATGTTTGATTACAATACTCATAAGGATTTCGGCAGTGGTGACCGTATTTGTTATCACGGAGTAATGGATATGTTTCGAATTCCTAAGCATGCGGCGTATGTGTATGGCTCGCAACAGGAGAGAACACCGGTTATGCATGTAGCAAGCCCGTTATGCATAGGCGAGTTTGAAGGGGCGATGTTTCATAATGTTTATGTTTTTACAAACTGTGATTATGTAAAAGTATATAAAAACGACCAATATATCAACAAGTTTTATCCAAGGAAAGATCTGTACCCTTATGTAAATCATCCTCCGATTATTATCGATGACTTTTTGGGGAATGCCATTGAGGAAAATGAGAGATTTTCTCCTGGCGATGCTAGATTAGTGAAGAAATTACTCATCAAAGTTAGCAAATCCAATGGTGACTTAGGCCTTATTGATACGCTGAAAATGGGATGGATTTTCCTTAAATATAAAATGAACCGGTTGGATGCGGAAGATCTTTATACCAAGTACTTTGGTGGTTGGGGAGGTGAGTCCACCGATTATGTGTTTGAAGGTTATATTGAAAATAAATGTGTTACCAGAACACAAAAAAGTCAGGTATTCACGCCTGTATTAAATGTACAGATAGATAAAAAGACATTAGTTGAAGAGCAAACATATGACACTACCCGTATTGTTTTAAGCTTAAAGGACAATTATGGTAACGATATCATATATGCTCATGATGCAATAGCAATTGAAACCGTTGGTCCTATAGAAGTTATCGGACCTAAAATGATTTCGCTAATTGGTGGTTCGGTTGGATTTTGGATTAAGTCGACTGGTAAATCGGGTGAAGCTCGGGTAATAATTAGAACCGAACGCTTTGGTACAATAGAAGAGACAATTAATATAGACAAACGACAGGTGAAATAGGGGGCCTTACTTTCTTGGTTCTACATCTAGTAATGGAGCATAGGAGAACAAAGCTGTGAATAAAAAAGTTTATTTATACACACCAAAGTTAGAGGAACTTTGGTATCGAGAGCAGATGATGATTGAACCAGATACAATGGGCTATAACAAGGGATATGAAGAATTTGAGGGTTATGATAAAGAAACTGGATGTATTGCATTTCCTTCAGCTCGTTGAACCAAATATCGTGGATTGGGATATTCAATTGATGCTTTAAAACTACTGCTAAAGCATGGTTTTGAAACTATGAATGTGAGTGCAGTTCATAATAAGTTCGAGGTAGGACGAAAAGCAGCAATACAAACACACCTATCTGCTGGATTTACTGAGTATGAAAAGGACGACAGCATGATTGAACTTATTATTACGAAAGAACAGTACTTTGAAAATATGAATAAATAAAAAAGTTTTCAACAACATTGATTAAGGAGTTACATAAAAATGAAGAAATCACAGAAAAAGAAAAAAATAGTCTGGCAACAGTGGATAGGAATCATATTTTTGTTACTTATCGGTGCTGTGTGCGGCTTTCTAATGATGAACTACTTATATTCAGCGGAAGTAGCGAACAGATCACCAATAGAAAAAATCGGTGCATTGTTAGTGTTGTTTGTTATAATGTATCTTGCTTTTTTTATACAGATGATTATTCACGAAGCAGGACATCTTGTATTTGGTTTAGCAAGTGGTTATAAGTTCAGTTCATTTAGAATTATAAATTTTATGTGGGTAAAGGAAAACAATAAAATCAAGCTTAGAAGGTTTACACTTGCCGGTACCGGTGGACAATGCCTTATGGTGCCTCCTGATTTGGTTGATGGAAAAATCCCCGTTGTCCTGTATAATCTCGGCGGTTCGATAATGAACATGGTAGCAGCTCTGGTTTTTCTATGCTTTTATTTTGTTACTGTCAGTCTATCATTCTTATCTACCGTAATGCTAATGCTTTCGGTAATCGGCTTTATCATTGCCATTATGAACGGTGTTCCTATGCGAATGGGTATGGTTAACAACGATGGATATAATGTGTTCGCTTTAATACGTAACCGTGATGCACTTCGTTCCTTTTGGATACAAATGAAAATAAATGAACAGATAACGAAGGGAATTCGCCTAAAAGATATGCCCGATGAATGGTTTTTTATTCCTTCTGATGATGAAATGACCAATAGTATGGTTGCAGTCATGGGCGTTACTGCTTGTAACCGCCTTATGGATATACAAAACTTTGAAGAAGCAAATAAAGCAATTTCTCGTCTTCTTGAAATTGAAAGCGGTATTGTGGACATTCATCGTAACTTGATGGTTTGTGACCGTATATTCTGTGAATTAATTAGCGGGAACGTTGCAAAGGTGGCAGAATTATATACCAAGGAACTGAAAAAGTTTATGAAATTAATGAAGAAATTTCCAACGGTACTTCGCACAGAATATACATATGCACTGCTCAGTGAATGCGATGCTTTAAAAGCAGAAGCAATCAAAGCAGAATACGAAAAATGTGTTAAAAAATATCCGCATCCCAATGAAGTGGCAGCGGAACGTGAATTAATGTGCATTGCAGATGATAACTATAATAAAAGAGAAAAACGTTTGAAATAAGTTACATCGTTTTCTCTTTCACATTATTATATTTAACATTGAAGTATCTGTAATCCTCTCAAAGGGTCTTTGTCTATTAGGATAACTGCTTATAAACAGTTATCCTTTCATTGTATTATGCAGTTATTCTTTCCTTTCCACCTGCATGGAAATTTGCACCACAAACTCATTGGTATTACCAGTTGCAAGGTAGCCCAAAACATCATAACAGTAGGCATTACCTATGAGCTCAAGGTTATTATTATGAATGTAATCAAGCATAATCTTATAGGAGTATTCAATCGTATCCATAAAACCATGATGCAGCATGATTAAATAAGTACCCTTTGGCTTCACAAATAAACGATCGCTTTTTACAGGCTTATAAATCTTACTGTAATAAAAACTATCATAGCTTTGCCCAGACAATAGGGTTTCTTTTAGCACAATACCCCCTAGTGGAAATTCATCTCCCAATTTATTTTTATAACAATATTCAAAATGATTAGCAATTTCATAAACTTCATCAATCTCAGTAATGGGTTTTGACGTATTTAGTTTTACAACTATAAAATATTCTTCGTCACATTCTTCTAGCTTAGGTACCCCGCACGGTGTTTGCATGGCGTACTTCGTAAGTTGCTCGGAGTTTTGGAGCAATCGTTCCATGCGCATAAGCTTTAATCTTTCTTGCCTTAACTTTTCTCGATTCATTTTTAATATTTTTAGATAATTTTCTGGTGTATAGGTCTCAATATATTCTTTAATCTGGGCCAAAGAGCTGCCTGCTTCTTTTAAGGTTGCTATTAAGTCAAAATCATAAAATTGTTTTGGCGAGTAGTACCGATATCCATTTTTAGCTACATAAGTAGGTTTTAAGATGCCAATTTCATCATAATGGAATAGGGTTTCTTTTGTGGTCCCACAGACTGTGGCAAATTCGCCGCTTGTAAAGTACTTTTTGGACATCATAACCTCCAAATGTTAATTTTGAAATATTTGATTTACGATAGGGAATAATGTGAAAGATAAATCATTCTCACTATCTGCAATCTTTATGCTTACACCTAAAGTTTGCATGTAGTGAGAATGGCATTGTTATTAAAATGAATGAATCATTTAATTCTAATTTTGTTTGTATAACTACAACCTAAAATTTATTTAAAATTACCCTTGACTATAGGGTATCCCTATACTTTACAATACCGTAAGTATAGATTTTTTGCAAGCTAAGGATAAGGAGTTTTTTTAAATGAATCATGAAGTATTATACGAGAAATCATCACCTATTAAGCTATTTTTTCTGGTAGCTATACCAAGTATTATTAGTATGTTAATGTCCTCTTTTTATGTGATTGCAGATGGTATCTTTGTAGGACAGATACTTGGGTCACAAGCGCTGGCAGCAGTAAATATCGTTATGCCGTTAGTAATTATAGGATTTTCCCTTGGTGATATGATTGGTGTAGGCTCTTCCGTACCAATTGCAATTCGTTTAGGAGAAAAAGATTACAAATCTGCGAATCAAATTTTTACCTTGTCTTGTTTCTTAATTATAGGAACTGGACTAATAACCGGAGCTGTCTTTTTTATATTTGCTGAAGATTTGATTCGCTTAATGGGAGCGGATGAGGAGCTAATAAGTCTTTCTGTACAATATTTGTACGTATATGCAATACTTGCGCCATTCCTATCGATCTTTTTTGCAGTGGATAACTATCTTCGAATCTGTGGTAAAATCAAATACAGTATGTGGGTAAATATTACTATGGCGATAGAGGGGGTTTTTCTTGAATGGTTGTTTCTTAGCGTATTTAAGTGGGGAATTTGGGCGGCTTCTCTTGCTTTTAGTCTTAGCATGATAATTAGTACGGTAATTGCATTTTATCCATTTTTCCGTAAAAAATTATTATTACAGTTCGTAAAACCAAAAGGGTCTGTAAAAATGGTGGGTAACATAATTGCTAGTGGTAGTCCAACTTTATTAAATAGTATCTCTGGACGTGTTACCTCTATACTAATTAATGTCATATTGTTAAGGATGGCAGGAGATTTGTCGATTGCAGCCTTCAGTGTTGTTTTATATATTGACAACATAGTGCATTCACTCATATATGGACTTAGTGATTCCTTGCAGCCAGCCATCAGTTATAATTTAGGTGCGAAAAACCATAAGCGAATACACGCATTGATGAGGCTTTGTTACCTTGCAAGTTTCCTAATCTCACTTGTATTTACGCTATGGATTTTCTTTGGAGGAGAAAGTGCAGTATTATTGTTTGTTCAAAAAAGTGATACCGCACTCATTGAACTTTCTCTTCATGCATTACAGCTATTTGCTATTACGTTTCTTGTACGGTGGTTTGCTTCTGCGACACAGTCGTATTTTACAGCAATCAATCGTCCAGAATATGCAATTGCAATTACTGTGACTATGACCATTGTATTTCCAATCGGATTATTATTAATTTTACCAAAGATGATGGGACTTGACGGAATTTGGCTTACTACACCTTTTGCCACAATCGCAACCACCGTGTTAGCTGCTATATTATTGATTCGTGCAAAGAAGAAAGGTTTCGGGAAGTAGTTATTAAAGTTTAATTTCAATTGGATTTCGAATATTCATGCTATCTGGTGTAACCGCACAATCATAGGCCAGGACATTAACACCTGCCTGCTTTGCTTTGCGAAGAGCCTGTGCAAATTCAGGATGCATCGTTTCATTTGGTGTAAAACAAAGTATACCATCCATTTGAATGACAAATAGGATAGCAGTTTCAAATCCTTCTTTTGCATGCCTTGCCAACCCTTCGATATGTTTTACTCCACGAAGGGTTGGAGCATCAGGAAAAAGAGCTACTCCGTCTTTTTCTAAGGTAACCCCTTTCACCTCAATGAGCCAGCGTTTATTATCGTGCTCTAGATAAAAATCGAAGCGACTATCTTCATATTGATACTCTGGCTTTACTATGTCTGGTATGAACCCAAGTCCTCCTGATAATAGCCATTCTTTCACGGCTTTGTTTGGTGCTTGGCTGTCTATATTTACTAAGAATTCTCCTTTCTTAACAGCAATCAAATCCCAGCTTGTCTTTCTCTTTGTGTTTGGAAAATGTTGTACATAAACAGTAGCACCAGGAAGCAAAAGTTCTTGACACCTTCCTGTATTTTTCACATGGCAAACTTCTATCGTATTCTCTATATTCACATGGGCTATAAAGCGGTTCGGGCGGCTTATAAATTCTCCCATCTGTATATTCTTGTATTCCATAGGTACTCCAATCTAATATGCTCATAATTTTTTTCTAATATTTCAAGCAAATAAGCTAAATCAGCTAATTTATTATGTTAAATATTTAAAGTAGTTATCAAAAAAACTTTTACATCGGAACGTCATCCTTAGTGAAATATAAATTCAGACTAATCTAAATGTACACCTTCAGTCTTGATACCAAGTTTTTTATCTGTCACCTGTTTACCTCAGTTTATATATAATACATATTTAATCTTGAAGAATAGTTCACTTGATTGAATTAATCTACATTTCTCTTTCCAACGTATTAACAAATCTGAGTACATCATCTGGTGCATCTAAGCTATATAATAATCCATAAGGAATACTGTAATCCCAATTTACAGGAATGGTAACTAGTCCCGGGTGAACATCCTGCCAGCACTCGGTAGTAAGCAAAACCTTTCCTGTTTCCGCACAATGGTTAAATACAGATAAATCATAAAACTGAGTAGTATCTTCTATGTGGACTTTAGGGTGATGTCTTTCTAAATCATTGCGAATAAAATCATTGACACCCGAATCTCCCTGCTTTACCATCATCAGTGTTTCACCGTATAAATCTTCGAGGTTTATACGGCTTTTTTTGTATCTAGGTACAATAAAACCACCGGCTATGCCGGTGTGTCCCCAGTTAGCTTTAGCTTTAAGTAAAAACCTCCTATGCTATAATAGATGTGGGTTTGCCAACCACAAAAATCACATAGGAGG
>JAEWHR010000202.1 GCA_023387655.1 Bacillota bacterium | reverse complement strand
CTTGTGATGTTTTATAGTGTCGATATCCATAGGTAGAATTGCTATAGGTGTGAGAAGGAATACGTAGTGTGTATCCACCAAACTCTGATAATACAAGTGCTCTATTACTTGGGCGAAAGCGCATTGGAGTGAAGTAGATATGCAGACTTCTAACATCACCACAACCTTGATCAAACCACCCACTTGCCGTATCGATTAATCTAGTGTTATCAAGAGTTCTTAGATATTCTGTTACTTTAATACTATCAAATTGTCCCCACCCCTCATTAAAGGGCACCCATAATACAATACTAGGGTGATTATAAAGATACTCAACAGTATGTTTCATATCAGATAGAAATTCTTTCTTTCCTAATTCATCGGTTCTAGAAAATAATCCATAAGAGTTATCTTTTACAAGGGTAGCGAGGCGTGGAAAGATAGTTGGGAAAATGGTAACAAACCAGGAACGATAGGAACTACCACCGTTAACAAAATCTTGCCATACAAGAATTCCAAGTCTATCACAGTGGTAATACCAACGGGAGGGCTCTAACTTTGCATGCTTTCTTAGCATATTAAACCCAAGATCTTTTGCTATAGTTATGTCATAAATCATCGCTTCATCGGAGGGAGGCGTATATAGACTTTCTGGCCAGTACCCCTGATCTAACAATCCATTATGGAAATAAGGTTCGTTATTTAGAAATAAGCGAAGTATCTTGTTCTGATCCATACCAATGGATATTTTGCGCATAGCAAAATAGGATGTAACAACATCATTTCCATAGGTTATGGAGACATCATAAAGATAAGGGTCCTCTGGAGTCCAACAATGTACTTCTGGTAAGTTGATTGTAAAAGAGGAGGAATTAGAGAAATCTTTTTTAACTAAGATTTCTTGTTCCATTATACTTCGTTTCACGGGATTAGCAGAGCCTTTGCTTATAAGGATTGTGTTTTTTGTATTTAATGGAGGGTTAATTCCTGCAATGGTTAATTCAAAGGTAATGGAATTTGTATCGATATCAGGGGTTATCTTTAAATTCTGTATATAGGTGGATAGAACACACTCCATAAATACTGTTTGCCATATACCACTTTGAGCAGTATAGAACATGCCGCTGCACTCTAATTTTTGTTTCCCTCTTGCATGATGAGAGCTATCACTAACGTCAGTGACCATAACTAGAAGAGAGTTTTCCCCTTCCATTAATTGATCGGTTATATCAATGCTAAAGGGAAGATAACCACCCTGGTGCGAAAAAACAAGACAATCATTTAAGAAGATATCCGCTGTTTGATCGACAGCACCGAATTGTAGTAGGACACGGTCACTGTCATTGGTTCTAGGATCAAGGAGTATTCTATGATACCAAAGAAATTCTGTAGGCATTAACTGGCGATTTACACCTGAGAGAGAACTTTCTGGTGAGAATGGTACGAGTATTTTACCATCGTAGGAAGAGGGTCTCTTGTTTGATTTTGTAATGGCATAATCCCAATACCCATTTAGATTATAGTAACTACCACGTTTTAAGAGTGGCCTAGGATATTCTGGTAAGGGTTGCATTGAAGATGAGAGATTTGAAAAATCGGTTTTTAAACTCATACGAATCCCTGCTTTCTATACATAATATTTTTCATGATGATAAGGCAGAATTGTGGAAAGATTTTTATTAGGAATTTAATTATTCTATATATTTATTTATGACAATTATTGTATCATAGAATAAAGGAAGAGGCGAGCAAAGTGTAAGATTTGTAAAACTTTTCAATGAATTTAAAAATGATATAAAGAGTATTACCAAAATAACTACAATATATTGGAATCTGATATTTACAATAGACAGTACTTACGGTAAACTAATGATGTAAATGTTTACAAAGGAGGTTATTTTGTTGACTTATCAAGAAGCTTGCCATGAAGTAATGCAGATAGAGCAAGAAATACAGGTCTTACAACAAAGAAAGTATAGGGAAGATCAAGTATTAGAGATAAAAAAGAAAGAATTAGAGAAATATACAGATGACTTATATCGGGAAAAATACGATGTAAAGCAATTAGAGAAGAACTCGATTGGAACTTTAATAAAGAAAATAGCTGGAAGTTATCAAGAGAAATATGAGAAAGAAACTCAGGAATATCTTGCTGCAAAAGCAAAATATGATGAGTTTACCGTAATTATTGATGATCTAAAAGTAGAAATAAATCGCTATCAAAAAGAGATAGAGAAGAAAGAGCAAGAGCTTAAAGTTAAAAAGCAAGAAATACGAAACAATTATCCAGAAGGGATAGAGTTAGCCCAAAAAGAAGAAGAGATTAGAAAGAAACTCTATTCCCAAAAGAAAGAATTAGAAGAAGCAATTACAGCAACGAATAGAGCATATGAATTGGCAAAGAATGCGTTAGAGCAATATAAAAGCGCAAAATCTTGGGCTACCTATGATACTTTTTTTAAAGGTGGCTTAATTTCTGACCTTGTAAAATATGATAAGATTGATAATGCAAATGCTACTATTTCAAAATTGCAGTCTGCATCATATCGTATGATAAAAGAACTAAAGGATGTTAAGATTGCGTTTGATTCCAATATAAATCAAATCGATGGTACTACTCGATTTTTTGATATAGCATTTGATAATATTTTTACGGATTGGAGTGTTCGTGATAAGCTTGCATCTAATATTAATGAATTAACTAATTATTCAAATAAGGTTGCATCTTTGTTAGCATCACTTAGAAATGAGAAAAGAGCCATCGAGCAAAAGTTATCTGAATTAGAATAATTTATGTATTGTGTATAAAAGTAGAGATTTAACAAGAATCGTTGTTTTATCTATGAAGTTTATATTATCTAGTTAGAATTCATATAGAATACTTCAAAATTTTAATATCTAAACATTGAAAGGAGTTAAGAGATGTATATTACACTTGGTATATTAATACCGTTTATAGGAACAACACTCGGTGCAGCGTGTGTGTTTTTCTTAAAGAATGAACTAAAGGCATCGGTGCAGAAATCTCTGTTAGGGTTTGCGTCTGGTGTCATGGTGGCAGCATCTGTATGGTCACTTATAATCCCAGCGATTGATATGTCAGAGGGGATGGGGCGATTTGCATTTTTACCAGCTGCAATAGGGTTTACGTTAGGAATTTTATTTTTGCTTATGATGGATCGCATTATACCTCATTTGCACATAAATAGTAAAGAACCAGAGGGTAGAAAGAGTTCTTTCAGTAAGTCAACAATGCTTGTACTTGCAGTAACACTTCATAATATTCCAGAGGGAATGGCAGTTGGTGTTGTATTTGCTGGACTTTATACGAATCAAAGCGATATTACATTAGCAGGTGCGATTGCCTTAGCCATTGGTATCGCAATTCAAAACTTTCCAGAGGGAGCAATCATATCACTTCCTTTAAAGAGTGAAGGAAGCAGTAAGAGTAAAGCTTTTTCACATGGAATGATATCTGGTATTGTAGAACCGATTGCGGCAGCAATTACTATTTTATTATCTAGTTTTGTTATACCGATATTACCATATTTATTAGCCTTTGCAGCAGGTGCTATGATTTATGTTGTAGTAGAAGAGTTATTGCCGGAAGCATCTACCGGAGAGCATTCCAATATAGCAACCATTGGATTTGCACTAGGATTTTTAATTATGATGATACTTGATGTTGCGTTATCCTAAAGATGAGATAAAAGAATAATCGGATGGAATTATAATATTAATAAACTATCCATTCTATTATTCTAGTAGAATATACTTTCAGTTTTTGTAGGGCGGTTAAAGAACAAGTTGTTTTTTATCCGTCCTATCGTTACTAAAGTGGTATTAAGCTTAAGGAAACCATCGTGAAGAGAGTGTGAAAAAAGATTGTTTCACACATAATTTGTGTTTGTGCACAAAGTTATTATCGTGATTAAGTGGTGCTAACGCGCTGGAAATGAGGTTAATATGTATAATAAATTAACAAAGAGTGATATAGAAAAAATGCAAGAGGAAATAGAATACCGTAAACTCGTTGTACGTAAAGAGGCCATTGAAGCAGTGAAGGAAGCGAGGGCACATGGTGACCTAAGTGAAAATTTTGAGTACTATGCTGCGAAAAAAGATAAGAATAAGAATGAAAGTAGAATTAGGTACCTTGAAAGAATGATAAAAACAGCTGAAGTTATAGAAGATCATTCAACAGAAGATGAAGTAGGGATTAATAATACAGTTTCAATTTATTTTGAGGAAGAGGATGAAACTGAGAAGTATAAGTTAATAACCACTGTTCGAGAGAATTCATTGCATGGATTAATTAGTATCGAATCTCCTCTTGGGAAAGCAATTCTAGGCCATAAAGTAGGAGATAGAGTTTATGTTAAGGTAAAAGAAGATTATGGATATCATGTTATAATCAAAGCTATTGATAAGACAACAGACGATAGTAATGACAGAATAAGAAGTTATTAATATAGTGATTACATGCTTTGGATGTTTTATTTTCTTACTGGGTTTATATATTTCTTTTTTAAATTTGTTAAGATTATGCTAAGGATAGACAAGAAAGATTGTCCCTAAGAGAAGAAAGTGATATATATACAGTATATATTTGGGAGGTCGCTATAGGAGGCGTAGGAATGTTACAATTACATAAGATAACAGCATCAGCCTTGACGGCTTTCTTTTTAATTAGCGGGATATTTGCTCCTTATGGAAGTCTATATCCTTTTTTTTCGTCTGGAAAATCCTATAAGAAATCGCCTGATTTATCGAAAGAAATCAATGATAAAAAGGAGAATTCTCCACAGCATAATAACAATATTTGCTTTGAAGATGACTTCGATCAAAAGAAAATTGTAGATTTTGGGACAAGTCTTTTACTGTGTCAAACGATGTATTTTATAACAAATTTACATAGTATACAAAAAAACGGTCAGAAATTTATAGAAACCCAAAATCTATCGTTAGATATGATAACGTATATCCATAAGATTGATGGGGAAAAAGGTTATTAATTGAAATTACTAAGTGAAGAATCATATTAAAGTGAGGTAAGTTATGTCAAATTATAAGGATACATTTTCAACCAATAAAAACAAGACGACGAGAAAAATTCGTCATGGAAAAGGTACGCTCTTTGCATGTATCGCAATTATTATAGCCTCTGTTTTGTTGGCTATTTTCGGCTTAGGAGATAATTTTAAAAGCGTTCAGAAAATGCGCTTTGGTATTGATATTCGTGGTGGTGTGGAAGCAATCTTTGAACCACAAGGACTTAACAGAAAAGCGACAGCTGCAGAATTAGAAAGTGCTAGAAACATTATAGAAATCCGACTTGATAATAAGTATATTACGGATCGAGAAGTAACGGTAGATAAAGAAGGCGGTTACATTATAGTACGATTCCCATGGAAGTCAGATGAGAAGGACTATAATCCAGAACAGGCAATCCAAGAGATTGGAGAAATGGCCCAACTAAGTTTTCGTGATCCACAAGGTAATATCTTGATTGACGGTAAACACATAGTGAATAGTGCGGCTAGGCGAATAACTACGGATGTATTAGCAAAGTATGTTGTAGAGTTGACTTTTGATAATGAAGGTGCAAAGTTATTTGAAGAAGCTACAGGAAAGTTAATTAACAAGCAGATGAGCATTTACATGGATGACGAGTTAATTTCATCCCCTTATGTAAAGAGTAAAATTTCTGGTGGAAAAGCAATCATTGATAACATAGAGAGTTTTGATGCTGCTAAAAGCTTGGCAGAAAAGATCAATGCAGGAGCACTACCATTTTCTTTGACTACTTCAAGTTTCCGAACCATAAGTCCTACCTTAGGAAGTAATGCGCTTAATGTAATGTTAGCTGCAGGTGCTTGTGCATTTATATTTGTATGTATTTTCATGATTGGATTGTATAAATTACCAGGATTTGTAGCCTGTATTGTACTTATATTACAGATGGTGTTACAATTACTAGCAATCTCAGTACCACAGTATACGCTGACATTACCAGGTATTGCAGGTATTATACTTTCTGTTGGTATGGCAGTCGATGCTAATATTATTATATCCGAACGTATCTCAGAAGAGGTGAAGAAAGGGCTAGCCTATCGCTCTGCTGTTTATAATGGATACAAAAATGCTTTTTCATCTGTATTAGATGGAAATGTAACAACGGCTGTAGTTGCAATAATCTTAATGATTTTTGGATCAGGAGCAATGTTAAGCTTTGGCTATACTCTTTTAATTGGTATGATTGTCAATGTTTTAGTTGGTGTATTTTTATCAAAGACAATTTTGTTATCTTTCCTCGAAATGGATCGTTTTCATAAGCCTAAATATTTCCGTGAAGTAAAAGAGAGAAAAGTTCTAAGAATTTATCAGAATAAGTGGATATTCTTACTTATCTCCGGTGTTGTATTTATTATTGGTATTGTAGGAGTTATTGTAAGGGGAGTTCATCTAGATACACAGTTTACAGGTGGTGCCGTTTTGGAATATTCCATTTCTGGAAATGTTGATACGGAAACAGTCCGTTCTACCGTTGCAGAGATTACAGATCGTCCAATTACTGTTCAGGTGACAAAAGATACTGTCACTGATTCTAGTAGTGTTATCATAACTCTAGCTGGAACAAGTGGTTTAAATGTTGCAGAACAAGAAAAGATTACAGATGCAGTGATAGGGATTTCTGGAGAACTCGATGCAAAACTTGCACAAACCTATGTTGTTGAACCGTATATTGGAGCAAAGGCATTAAAAAATGCGTCAATTGCAGTAGTTCTGTCTATTGTTTTTATTATTATTTATGTGTGGATACGATTCTCAGGACTTTCAACTGGTATTACTGCAACCCTTGCATTGGTCCATGATGTGATTACTGTATTTTTTGCATTTATTGTATTTGGAATTCCATTAAATGATGCTTTTGTTGCAGTAGTATTAACAATCATCGGCTATTCGATTAATGATACCATTGTTATCTTTGACCGTGTTCGAGAAAATCGTAGAAAAAATCCAAAACAAGATGTAATAGAGTTAATGAATGAGAGTAATACACAGACATTACATCGTTCTGTGAATAGCTCAGTTACAACTACGGTATGTGTTTTAATCATGTTAATAGCTTCTATTATCTTTCGTATTGATTCCATTATGGTCTTTACTTTACCAATGTTATTTGGTTTAATTAGTGGATGTTATTCTTCTATTTGTGTAGCTGGCGTAGTGTGGGCTATGTGGGAGAAGAGAAAAGAGAAGAAGTTAGGATTGACAAAAAAATCAGCATAAAATCTTCAAAATAAAACAAGATAACTGTGGGTACAATCAAAATAATTCTTAGAAGCGAATTGATTTCTTTGAAAGATTTTCATTGTACCCACTTTGTATTATTGAGAAAACATGTTATTATTGCTTATATAATGATGAGATTTTTTATAAAGTATAGTCAGATGCCTCGTTCTAAGGAGGGGGAATTGCTGTAGGTGAATGTGATAAATTTTTTTGTCTGTTAATATAGTGTTAAGATTAAACTCAATTCATTGCTGTAAAAAATATGAAATGTTACTATAATATATTGGGGTTATGATCGAAGGTATTGTACGTTAGTAAAAAGCGAGTGATTTTAGGAGGTAGATATGGAGAATCAAAAGGAAGAATCCAAACAGGATAATAAGACAAGTTTCGCTAAAAACGTTGTGAAAGATGGAGGAAAAGGAGTAATTGTCGGCGGTTCCATGCTTGTACCAGGAGTAAGTGGTGGAACAATGGCAATGTTACTTGGAATATACGATTCACTAATAACATCTGTTAGTAGTTTTTTTCAACAACCAAAGAAATCACTGAAAGTATTGATTCCTTTTGTAATTGGTGCACTTCTTGGTATGGTTATATTTGCAAAGCCAATTCTTGCACTTA
>JAEWHR010000172.1 GCA_023387655.1 Bacillota bacterium | reverse complement strand
AATAATATCACATATACTTGTAACAAAAAAATGACAAGAATCACTTTAATAATTGTTGGTATACTACGAGATAAAGGGCTTATTATCGGAAATTGTAATACTATCATTTACAAATTTAATAAAATTTTACTTGAAAGCCCAATAGAAATAGGATATGATTATTTGAGTTTAGAGCCAAAGAATTGGAAATAGATAAAAAGCTCTATAGAATAGAAAATAGATTAGACAGTTATGCTCCATATTATAATGCATTTATTGTCTAATGATATAGATGAGGGGAGCTAGACGATGCCAAAATATTTAGTAATAGTGGAATCACCTGCAAAGGCAAAAACTATAAAAAAGTTTTTAGGTAATAATTATGAAGTTCTTGCATCAAACGGTCATGTAAGGGATTTACCGAAAAGTCAGATGGGGATCGATGTAGAGAATGGATTTGAGCCTAAATATATTACAATTCGAGGAAAAGGAGATTTACTTGCAAAACTTCGTAAGGAAGTAAAAAAAGCAGATAAAGTATATCTCGCGACTGACCCTGACCGTGAAGGAGAAGCGATATCCTGGCATTTATCACAAACGTTAAAACTTGATGATAAGAATACAAGTCGAATTACGTTTAATGAAATTACAAAAAATGCGATTAAGAATTCGATTAAAGAAGCACGTGATATAGACATGAATCTTGTGGATTCGCAGCAAGCAAGAAGAATGTTAGACCGAATGGTAGGATATAAAATTAGTCCACTTCTTTGGGCGAAGGTAAAGAGAGGATTAAGTGCAGGTAGAGTTCAGTCTGTCGCACTTCGAATCATCTGTGACAGAGAAGAGGAAATCAATGATTTTGTTCCAAAGGAATATTGGAACTTGGATGCGACTTTTAAAGTAAAAGGTGAGAAAAAACCTTTGGTTGCTAAATTCTATGGAGATACAAAAAAGAAAATCACCATAGAATCCAAAGAAGAAATGGATAAGATATTAGAAGAGTTAAAAGGCGCTCAGTTTAAAATTACTGAAGTAAAGCGTGGAGAACGTCAGAAGAAGGCTCCTTTACCATTTACCACAAGTACTTTACAACAAGAGGCTGCAAAGTTATTAAACTTTTCTACTCAAAAGACGATGCGTATCGCCCAACAATTATATGAAGGTGTCGATGTAAAAGGACATGGTACGATTGGTTTGATTTCTTATCTTCGTACAGACTCTATTAGAGTTTCGGAAGAAGCAGATACAGCTGCAAGAGAATTTATAAAAACTCAGTACAAACCAGAGTATGTGAATAGCCAGGATGTGAATAAAACAACTGGGAAAAAGATTCAAGATGCTCATGAAGCAATAAGACCAACTTACGTTGAGTTAACTCCAGTAATTATTAAAGAGTCTTTAAGTAGAGAGCAATTCCGTTTATATCAATTAATATGGAAGAGATTTATCGCAAGTCGTATGCAGCCAGCGAAGTATGAAACGGCAACCGCTAAAATTGATGGGAATGGATATCGTTTTACGGTAGCTTCCTCAAAGTTGATATTTGATGGCTTTATGGCTGTTTATGTGAGTGAGGATGAGGACGATGAAAAAACATCATCGAATATGATGTCCTTAACTGAGGATACGCAATTGACCTTTGAAGAATATAATTCTAGTCAACACTTTACGCAAGCACCACCACATTATACAGAAGCGGCATTAGTAAAGACGCTTGAGGAGTTAGGCATTGGTAGACCAAGTACTTATGCACCAACAATTACAACCATTATAGCAAGACGTTATGTAATCAAAGAAAATAAAAATCTTTATGTTACAGAGCTTGGGGAAGCAGTGAATGGAATTATGAAACAAGCTTTTCCATCTATTGTAGATGTTAATTTTACAGTAAATCTAGAGGCGCTTCTAGATGGTGTCGAAGATGGTGTTGTTAACTGGAAGACAGTAGTAAGTAATTTCTATCCGGACTTAGAAAGTGCAGTACAAGATGCGGCGAAACAATTAGAACAAATTACGATTGAAGATGAGACTACAGATGTTATTTGTTCTGAATGTGGTAGAAACATGGTGATTAAGTACGGCCCACATGGTAAATTCTTAGCTTGTCCTGGTTTTCCGGATTGTAGAAATACAAAACCTTACTTTGAAAAGATCGGTGTTGCATGCCCATTATGTGGTAGCGATATTATAATAAAGAAAACGAAAAAAGGACGTAGATTCTATGGCTGTGAGAATAATCCAGAATGTGAATTTATGTCATGGCAAAAACCATCTAGTAAGTTATGCCCAAGCTGCCAAGGAATTATGGTTGAAAAGGGACAAAAGCTAGTTTGTGTAAATGAAAGTTGCGGACATGTGGAAAGCAAAGAAGAAAATAATTAATCTAGATAAGAATTTTCTAGATAAGAATTAGCTAGATAAGATTTAATCTAGATAAGAATTAAGCTAGATAATAATTAGCTAAATAAGAATTATCCAGAGAGATGATAAGCTCGTTTGGATTTTAATAGTTTAGAATAAGATAGTAAAAATACAAAATCATCTGTAAATGAGAGATAACTTCTAACTTTTGATTAAACTTTCACTTGCCTAACCGTTTGGAATGAGATTGTATGTAAACAAGATACAATCTCATTTTTTTCAAAAAGTCTCAATTTTTTAAAAAAACAGGAACAAAGTTGTGAAATGTGTGTCAAAATAAGAAATAAACTATTGTTTTTTAAAAAAGAATGTGTTAGAATTAAACATAAACAAAAAGGTATATTATACCACATGTGTAATGTATGTTATGAATTAGGCCAAAATAAGGTCACGGGGGTTCTTACATGAGCGTACAGTTGTTGGATAAAACCAGAAAAATTAATAAGTTATTACACAATAATAACTCGCACAAGGTAGTATTTAATGATATTTGTTCCGTACTCAGTGATATTTTAGATTCCAATATTCTTGTTATTAGCAAGAAGGGAAAAGTATTAGGAATTAAGAATAGAACAGATATCGATCCGATCAATGAACTGATTAAAGATGCAGTAGGTGGATACATCGACGGTATGTTGAATGAACGTCTACTAAACATTTTATCAACAAAAGAAAATGTTAATTTAGCAACTTTAGGTTTTGAATTTGAAGGTGTGAATGATTATCAAGCGATAATTACACCAATTGACATCGCCGGTGAGAGACTTGGAACCTTGTTCTTATATAAGAACAAAGACCAATATTCTATTGACGACATAATTTTAAGTGAGTATGGTACTACCGTAGTAGGATTAGAGATGATGCGTTCTGTGAATGAAGAAAATGCCGAAGAAAACAGAAAGGTACATATTGTACGTTCTGCAATCAGCACACTTTCATTCTCTGAATTAGAAGCAATCACTCACATATTTGCTGAACTGGAAGGTAACGAAGGAATATTAGTTGCCAGCAAAATAGCAGACCGCGTAGGTATTACTAGATCTGTTATTGTAAATGCTCTAAGAAAGTTTGAGAGTGCAGGTGTTATCGAATCCAGATCTTCTGGTATGAAGGGAACTTATATTAAAGTTCTAAATGATGTAGTTTTTGATGAATTAAAAAAGATGCAATAAATCATAACAGGCTTATAAGGCAACTTATGAGTCTGTTTTTTTGTGTGAATTGATTATATATTAATCAATGCGTAGTTATCTAAGTAATTTTTTAATTGATTAATTTTTACATAAAAAGGGCTTAACAGCTTTGTTAAAAAAATAAAATGAAAATAAAACTAAAAATTTATGTATAAATGACTAATTGTATGGAATTTTTATTCAATTCTATAGGAAAAAAGTAATTGTTGTATTTTTAAAGGATTTGTGAAACAGTATTGTTTACGCGTCTTTCATCGTAATATTACTGTAATAAATTTTTAATAGTCCATATTACTTATTTTTAAAAGTTGTCAGAAATTATATAATTTATTTAAACGACAAGAAGATTCATAAAATTACTATATAATACAAATTCTAGTGTATTTCATCATTTATTTTAAATATATCTTGTGTTTTATTGGACGTTTCTTTATAATAGAAACCAAGATTATTGAATAAAATGTCAGACAATCGTAATAATGGTAGAGCAGCTATGCAAAAGCTTACTTATATTGTTAAAAATGTAAATAATTACTAGGATGAACCTAGTTAGAAAGAGGGAGAAGATAATGATTGGTTCGAACGCATTCAATTATATTAATGTGTTAGATAAAGCAGCAGATGCCAATGTTATACGTCAGGAGCTGTTAGCAAATAATTTAGCAAACAATGATACGCCGAACTACAAACGTAAAGATTTAAACTTTGAATCATATTTACAGAAGGAATTAAATGGGAATGAAGATTTGGATAAGAGAGTAGCGAAAGCAAATCTATCGAAACTCAATGGTTCAATTTATACGGATAGAGCTGAGCTAAGCTATCGATATGATGGTAACAACGTTGATATCGATGTAGAAGAAGGATACTTAGCAGATAATCAAATTCGTTATTACACACTATTAGAAACTATGACGCAAGAATTTCAACGTCTTAGAACAGTATTGTCAAGATAATTAGGGAGGTAATGTTATGTCTTTCTTTAACGGCATGAATATAAGTGCAAGTGGTATGTCAGCGCAGCGACTTAGAATGGATATTATCTCTCAGAATATTGCGAACGTAGAAACGACAAGAGATGAGAATGGTAATCCATATCGCAGAAAAACTGTGGTATTTTCGGAAAGAGAGGCAGATAGCTTTGGAACGGTTCTTGCACAGACAGCTGCAGGTAAAGCTTCTGACAAGCAGGGAAATGGTGTTAAAGTTACCGCGATTGTGGAAGATCATGTAACAGCAATGAAAAGAGTATACAATCCATCCCACCCGGATGCAGATCAAGACGGATATGTAACAATGCCAAATGTAAACACGGTGACTGAAATGACTAACTTAATCAGTGCAACTCGTTCTTATGAAGCTAATGTTACGGCTTTTAACGCTACAAAAAATATGCTTTTAAAAGGTCTTGAGGTAGGCAAGTAAATTAGGGAAAGGGGATTTTAATGGATATCACTAGTATTTCATCTATTCAAGGGCTGGGTTCTCTTAAGAATGGAATCATAAATGGTTCAGAGAGCACAACAAAAAATCGTAATCAGGCATTTGAGACTATGTTTCAGTCTGCGCTTGATATGATAAAAGAAACGCAAGGCTATACAGATCAAGCAGAACAGGCAGCAATGGATTATGCGATGGGGTTGACAAATAGTACTCATGACTTGCAGATAGCACAGACAAAAGCAAGTATTTCCTTGCAGTATACCGTAGCAGTGCGCAACGCGGTTTTGGATGCATACAAGGAGATTATGCAACTACAATTTTAGCATACGAGGGTAAATAAATGCAGGAACGAATAAAACAGATACCTGTTCGCTTATTAGAAATATGGAAGAAATACAGTAAAAAGCAAAAAGTCATTATAATCAGTGCAGTGAGTACTGTTATTTGTGCTTTATTACTTCTTATCTTTCTACTTGGCAGAACGGAATATGTAGAGCTCATAAAATTAGAGGATACCAAAACTGCAAAACAAGCAATTGATATTCTGAAAGAGAACAGCATCGCTTATCAATTGAAAGACGATGGTGTAACGGTCTTAGTAGATGAAACAAAGAAAACAGAAGCTAAACTATTAATTGCAGATAGTGAAATTGCTACGAAAGCAAAGTTAAGCTTAGAACAATTGTTAGACAATGATATGTCAACTACAAACTATGACAAGCAAACAAAGCTTCATCTATATTATCAAGGTGATATAGAAGAGTTATTAAAGAATCAGGAAGGAATAGATGATGCAAGAATCAGTTATTTACCTTCCGATAATAGAACAAGTATCCTAGAGACAGAAAAAGAGATTAGCTGCAGTATTTTTCTTACAATTAACGATAAGTTCAAGAAATCTTCTGCAGAGTCTATTGCAATTGCAGTTGCAAATAGTTTAGGAAATGAAACTACGAATAAGGTTAAAGTAATCGATCAATATGGTAATTTGTTATACAATGGACCAGAAGACGAAGATGGCGACTTTACGAACAAAAGTTTAGAATTTCGTAAAGCAGTACTTGACGATTACACCGAACGTGTAGTGCGTTTTGGGTTAATGAACGGATTTGATTATGTGGAACCAAGTTTTGCCCTTGACATAAATTTTGACAAGACCACAGAAGAAATTCGCGAATATTTTGCAGCAGAAGGCTTAGAGCAAGGGTTATATCAAACATATCAAAAGATTTCGTCAGAAAACCAGGGCTCTAGTGGAGACATACCAGGAACTGACTCAAATACAGATACCGATTACTACATACAAACAGAAGGAAGCGGTAAAAGTAGCCATGATGAATTAAATATCACTTATCTTCCTAGTGAGAAACTTACAAAGACGTTAAAAGGCTGGGGTATTGTAAATAACGATACGTCAAAAGTTGCTATAGTACTAAAACGTGTGAAGGATATCAAAGAAGAAGATTTAGAAATCATGGGGCTTTTGGAAGATACAACGTTTGAGGAGTACGAACTAAATAACAGAGAACCAAAGCAATTGGAAGTTAGCGATGAATATATCACATTATTTGCCAATGCTACTGGACTAAATGAAAATAACATTTCGCTAATCATGTGGGAGGTACCTAATTTTATACCTACACCAGAGTCTGATGTAAATTGGCAATTAATACTTGAAATTATTCTTGCTGCTTTAATTTTAGGCTTATTAATCTTTGTGGTATTCCGTGGTATGGCGCCGGTAGAGGTAACAGAAATTGAGCCAGAATTATCGGTAGAACAATTGTTAGCTACTACAAAAGAAAATCAATCCTTAGATGATATTGAATTTAGTGAAAAATCAGAAACCAGACGGATGATTGAAAAGTTTGTGGATGAAAATCCTGAAGCAGTTGCTAGCTTGCTACGTAATTGGTTAACAGACGGTTGGGGTTGATTAAGGAGGTAAGATATGGCTTTAAAGCAAATATCAGCAGAACTTTCAGGTGTTCAAAAATCTGCAATCCTTCTGATTGCATTAGGACCGGAACGTTCCGCAAATATATTTAAACATTTAAAAGAAGATGAAATAGAACAACTTACGCTGGAGATAGCAAATACAAGAAGTATTGCACCTTCTACAAAGGAAGCAATTCTTGATGAATTCTATCAAGTATGTCTAGCTCAGCAGTATATTGCTGAGGGTGGTATTACTTATGCAAAAGACTTGCTTGAAAAAGCATTAGGAGCAGAGAAAGCGAAAGAAGTACTTGGTAAACTTACTGCTTCCTTGCAAGTTCGTCCATTCGAGTTTGTCAGAAAAACAGATGCAAATCAGTTATTAAACTTTATACAAGATGAGCATCCACAAACAATAGCACTTATTTTGTCATATCTTTCAGCAGGACAGGCAGCTACAATTATTTCCTCTTTAACACCTGATAAGCAGGCTGATGTTGCAAAACGTATTGCTCAGATGGACCGTACTTCACCTGACGTAATTAAGGAAGTAGAGAGAGTGTTAGAAAGAAAGTTATCTTCCTTAGTAAACCAAGATTACACAATTGCTGGAGGTGTCGATGCGATTGTTGATATCTTAAATACAGTAGACCGTGGAACAGAGCGACATATTTTGGAGAATTTGGAGCTGGAAGAACCAGAACTTGCGGACGAAATCCGAAAGAAAATGTTTGTCTTCGAAGATATTATTACACTGGACGACAAATCCATACAGCGTGTGCTTCGTGAGGTGGATAACAACGAACTTGCAGTTGCTCTTAAGAGTACAACAGAAGAAGTACAAAGCATTATTTTCAATAACTTAAGTAAACGTCTTGCTGCTATGATTAAGGAAGATATGGAATTCATGGGACCTGTACGTTTGAAAGATGTTGAAGAAGCTCAACAGAAGATTGTTAATATAATCAGAAAGTTGGAAGACTCTGCTGAAATCATCATTTCCAGAGGTGGAGGTGACGAGATCGTTGTCTAATGTGATAAAGGCATATTCGATTCGGTATGAAGAAGAAATAAAAGTAATTGATACGAATACTCTGTCGGAAGAACATATTCAGAAGTTTCTAGAGAGTAGATATAAGAGGGCTGAAATCACAGATGAGATTGCGTGTAGTGAGGAAGGTAATTGCTCTGGCAATAGTGGATTCATTGAAGGAATATCTGCAATAAAAATCGAGGCTATATCAGAAGAAGATAAGCCAAGTGAAGAAGATTTGATACGGCAAACCAAGGAGCAGATGCTTGAAAATAACCGTAAGGTGATGGAACAATCACAGCAAATTATTGAACAAGCAAAAGCTGAAGTAGCTCGGATGATGAATCAAGCAAAGCTTGATGCAGATAAGATAAAAATTGATATTATACAAAAATCGAAGCTAGAAGGTTATGAAAAAGGGAAACAAGAGGCTTTGATAGAGTATCAAAATAAGATAGCGGAATTAGAAGCAGAGAAGAAGCATTTAAGAAAAGAGTACGAACAAAAAGTACGAGACTTAGAGCCTTCCTTTGTGGATTTATTTCTAACTTTTATGAAACATTTTACAGGAGTTTTATTAGAGGATAAGAGAGAGATCGTATACCACTTAATCGAGAAGGAGTTTTCAACCATTGAAAATAGTAATTCCTATCTTATTCGAGTTTCTCATGAGGAATTTGAAACAGTTCATTCTAAAAAAGAAGAAATCATGAGTAAACTAAAAGCGAATACAGAGCTTGAAATAGTGGAGGATCGACTTCTTACCAAGGGACAGTGTCTCATAGAGACAGATAGTCGTGTTATAGACTGTAGTTTAGATGTTCAACTAAAGAATTTGATGACGGATATGAAATTACTAGCAGGAACATAGAGATTCGTCTTAAGTGAAAATTATCATAATATATTGCAATATAATGTACAGGAATAGGGGTTATAATGATAGATTTTGTCAAGTATGAAGAACTTCTAATGAAATCATATGCAAACCGTTTGGGTAAGGTAACAAAGGTAGTTGGTCTAACGGTGGAATCTATTGGCCCTGATGCCAACGTAAATGACGTTTGTGAGATTATTTCACAAGACAGTAATATAGCAGTGAAAGCAGAAGTAATCGGTTTCCGAGATGACAGACTTCTGCTTATGCCATACGATGACATCACAGGAATTGGAGTTGGAAGTATGGTTTTAAACCGAAAAGAACCATTGTTGGTTAAAGTCGGTGAAGAGTTGCTAGGTCAGGCGTTAGATGGTTTAGGCAATCCAATGGATATGAGTGATCTTTCCTTAAGTGAGAGTTACCCAGTTGATGCAAAAGCTCCTGATCCAATGGAGAGAGAATTAATTGGTGAGGTATTATCCCTTGGAGTGAGAGCTGTTGATGGCCTGTTAACGATAGGAAAAGGGCAGCGTATTGGTATCTTTGCTGGTAGTGGAGTTGGAAAGAGTACTTTACTAGGTATGTTTGCAAGAAATACGAAAGCAGATATTAACGTAATTGCACTTATTGGAGAGCGTGGCAGGGAAGTAAAAGAATTTATCGAAAGAGATTTAGGACCAGAAGGTGTGAAACGTTCTGTGTTAGTGATAGCAACCTCTGATAAGCCAGCTCTCATACGAAAGAAGGCAGCAAAAACTGCAACAGCGATTGCAGAGTATTTTAGAGATAAGGGAAAAGATGTTTTGTTAATGATGGACTCGTTAACAAGATTTTCTATGGCTCAAAGAGAGATAGGATTAGCCAGCGGAGAACCTCCTGTTTCAAGAGGATATCCTCCAAGTGTTTACTCTGAGATGCCAAAGCTTTTGGAAAGAGCAGGGAATAGTGATAAAGGTTCTATTACGGGGCTTTATACTGTCTTAGTAGATGGTGATGATTTTAATGAACCAATTACGGATACCGCAAGAGGTATCCTAGATGGGCATATTATGTTATCGAGAAAACTGGCGCAGAAGAATCATTATCCCGCAATTGATGTCTTGGCAAGCATCTCTCGTGTTATGAGTGCAATCGCAACATCGGAACACAAAAAACTTGCAGGACAGTTAAAGATGGTTTTAGCAACCTATCAGGATGCAGAGGATTTGATAAATATCGGAGCCTACAAACCTGGTACCAACAAAAATATCGATTATGCTATGAAAAAGATTGAGCAAGTAAACGAATTTTTATGTCAACAGGTTGAAGAGAAAGCAGACTTTGATGATACTATTCAAAAATTAGAAAGTATATTTGAGGATTGATTTGTAAGATGTTAGATGCGCAGAAAAGCATACGCATGAATGCGTGAGCAGGAACGAGGACAACTATGAAGAAGTTCGTCTATCCAATGCAGAGTATTTTAAATATAAAAAACAAGCTTGAAGAACAAGAAAAAAATAACTATGGTATTGCGAAAGCAAAATTAATGGAGGAAGAGCGTAAGCTCATGGAGTTAATAGAGAGAAAAGATTCTTATGAATTTCAGTTAAGGGAAGCGATGACCTCTACATTAAACTTAGCAAAAATCCGAAGATTAGTAGATGCAATAGAGTCAATGAAACAGTTTATTAAGCAACAAAGAAAAGCTGTAGTAAAGGCAGAGCAAGCGGTAGATCTAGCGATGCAAAGACTTAGAAATGCAATGATTGAACGAAAAACCCATGATAAACTTAGAGAAAGTGCATTTGATGAATATCTCAAAGAATATGTGGGGGAGGAAATGAAGGAAATTGATGAACTCGTCAGCTTCCAATACGGTAAGAAAGCGAAGGAGAACATATAATGGCAAGAAAGAAACGTGATGCGTCGGAAAAGAAGAAAAAATCAAATAGTACACTGGCTACGATTCTTGTGGTTGTCGGTATAATGTTGATCTGGATTCTTCTCTTAGGAGTATTGTTACGTTTGGATGTTGGTGGTATCGGTACTTCATTACGTCCGTCATTAAAAAATGTTCCGATAATGAAATTGTTATTACCACCGGTTTCGGAAGATCAGCTAATATGGGAAGAAAATTATCCTTATGAGAGTATTACAGATGCAGTCAATCGAATTAAAGAATTAGAGGTTGAGTTAGATGCTGAAATACAGTCTAATAAAGTATATACTGATAAAATAGCCCAATTAGAAGCAGAAGTTGCGAGATTAAAAGTGTTTGAAGATAATGTTCTCGCATTTGAGGAACGAGTAAAAGCTTTTGATAAAAATGTTGTATTTAATGACAAAGCTCCTGGTATTGAAGAATATAAAAAATTCTATGAAGAAATTAATCCAACTACAGCAGAAGAAATATACCGTTTGGTGCTAGAACAATTACAATATGATGATAGCATTAAGGAAAAAGCAAAAATAATCAAGACGATGAAGCCAACTCAGGCAGCTCAAGTAATCGAGGAGATGACAGCGGATATTGAATGGACTGCAAAAGTATTACTTAGTATGAAATCGGATGAAAGTGCAGCAATCTTTGATAAGATGGATCAGCTTTATGCAGCAAAGATATTTAAAAAGATGGCTGACATGGATGAAGATAAGTTAAATAGTATTAAAGCAAGTTTGACTAATTAAACTAAGCTTGAATAAAAAAACTAAGTTTAACTATTTGGATCAAAGTAAGAAGTATAAAAACTAAGATTAACTATTTGGATCAAAGTAAGAAGTATAAAAACTTAGATTAACTAATTAAATCAAAGTAAGAAATTCCATAGTAGTTTTATTAAAGGTATGAAAAGCTTTATAAGCAACGCATGAAAATAAGAATATAAGCAATGCAAGATCGTCAAAGTCAAGAAAGTAATTTTGGTGAGTTATAGATATGCAACGCTTGATAATCAAATTTGACATCAACTTATAGAGCTTTACATAAATAACTAAGAAAGAAAGGAGGGACGTGTGTGCAGATGCAATCCGTTTCAAAAGGTTCCGTAGATACGGCAAATATTTTAAACTCAATATCTCATGAAAGTAAGACTATGAATAATCCAAAGGCATTATCTTTTGAAAAGGTACTACAAGGAAATTCAGTACTAAAGTCAAAGCCTGAACAAGAGAATTCTTCATATCAAGATAGAAAGAGTGATTCTTCTAGAAAAGTGTCGAAGGATAATACGGCTATGGTAAAGCAAGATTCAACAAAGAATCCTGTGACGAACGAGAATAAAACATCCGATGCCAAGTCGGTATCTAGTGAGACAGAAAAACAAAACTTAAGTAGTCAAACGGACAGTATTACAAAAGCAGTGGAAGAAATTAAGGAAACTATTTTAAAAACTCTTTCCATAACAGAAGAAGAACTTACCGAGTTTATGAGTATTCTTGGACTTTCCATGATAGATCTACTGAATCCAGAGTGTCTAAAACAATTGACGCTAGCAAGTGCTGGTACAGAAGATATTACTATGTTATTAACCGATGAAAGTTTAAATCAATCGCTAAATCAGTTGTTAGGAGCTCTTGATCAAATAATGGATCAATGTGGAATTGGACAGGATGATGTTTTGGCAGTACAAGATTTGGAGAAAGAATTTGCATCTCTTTTACAACAATCAGAAGAATTAATGAATGCTGAAGAACCTGTAGATAATGTTGCTCGGGATAACATTAAAGTTAATGAACAAAGAAGCAATGTAGATACAGAGGAAGATAGTACTGTTAACTTTAAGTTTGATGCCATAAAGCATACAGAAGATGGTGCGCTAGATCAATCTATGGATAGCCAAGATAAGAATCAAACTTCAGAGAAGAAAATAACACCAGGTGATCAATTTTTAAATCAACTAACTCAAACAGTTACGACTACAAGAACAGAATTCTCAAATGAATTAACAACGATTCAGGAAATACGTGATATAACGAATCAGATTGTGGAACAGATAAAAGTGGTAATAAAACCATCTCAAACAACTATGGATATGATGTTAAATCCAGAACACTTAGGAAGGGTACAGCTTAATATAAGCTCAAAAGAAGGTGTTTTAACAGCTTCTTTTATTACTCAAACTCAAGTTGCAAAAGAAGCAATTGAAAGCCAGATTCAAGTACTGAAAGAAAATCTTGAGGCACAGGGATTAAAAGTTGAAGAAATAGAAGTTACGGTTGCCAATTTTTCTTTTAACCAAAGTAGCCAGATGGATGGACAAAACAGTAATAGTGAACAAGGTAAAGCAAGAGCAAATAAAATTCTTCGAGTGGATGGTTTAGATGAGATATCAATTGAGGAAGAGGAAAACGAGAATTTAGTTGCTATAACAGGTTCCAATTTTGATACTTCAGCTTAACTTGTAAAAAAGTCAGTAACAGCAAGTTACGTGCCTACGTTATCGTCGGCATAAATATTAGATGCATTGAAAACATGCATAAGAAAGGAGGACAATATGGCAGATATTATTGGTAGTGTCAAAGAGGGCATATTAGAACAAGCGAATAGTGCAATCACAACGACAAATAAGTCAACAGTAGGAACTTCTGCGCTTGGAAAAGATGCATTTCTACAGTTATTAGTGTGTCAGATGCAAAATCAGGACCCTTTGAATCCAAGTACAGATACCGAATTTGTTTCTCAGTTAGCAACCTTTTCTCAATTAGAAGAATTACAAAACTTAACTTCAGCAACAGACAGATCCCAAGCGTTTGCTTTGGTTGGAAAAGATGTTATCTTAACTACAACAGATAGTAATGGGAAAACAACTTATGTAAGTGGAACTGTTGATTTTGTAAATATGTCAAAATTAAAAGCTAAACTTTCTGTTAATGGAAATCTGTATGACATGGATCAGCTATATACTGTGGTTGATAATAACTACATTGTAGAACAAGGTAGACCAAAGGTTCCAAATAAAGTGAATTTTGAGTTCGATGCTGATAATCCAAGTGATTTTACGTTTGAAGTTAACCTTGGAGAAGGTGAGACAGTAGCGAATCAAGTTGCTGTTATTATAAACAATCTCATCCTTGATTCAAAATATGTTACACTGAATGGAAATAAGGTAACGATTAGTAAAGATATTTTATCTTCCTTACCGAATGGTGAATATCAACCGGCGGTAGTATTTAATGATTCATTATATACTACAATATCCGATCAGGTTCATATTAAGGTTGTAAATTCTGAAGAAACTAGCATGCCATCTGGAGAAGAGAACACAGAATCTGGAGAGAATGCAGGAAGTGGAGACAATAACGAGACAAATGCCTCAGAAGATGCGTTAGCTTAAGAAAAACAAGAAATTTGGTAAGATAGTCGACAGGAGTAGTGATAAGTATGAATCAAATAAATAAAAACTTTACCTCCATCGAGCAGGCTGCAAGTAGGTATCTGCCAAAAAGTAATAAGCAAACGACGACATCCTCCATATTACCTAGTGGTAAGAGTTTCCAAGATATCTTATTGGAACAACAGTCAACCACAAAGAATACGGAACTAAAATTCTCAAAACATGCAAATGAACGCTTATCAAGTAGAAATATTGATTTAACAAGTTCTCAATTAGAGCGGTTACAATCAGGAGCGAAAATGGCAAGTGAGAAAGGAATAAAAGAGTCGTTAGTCATGGTAGACAACCTTGCATTTATTGTAAATATTAAAAATAATACCGTAGTAACTGCAGTGAATGATGGAGATGATAGAGTATTTACTAACATTGACGGAGCAGTAATAATGTAAAAAAAGTGAGTGAAATGCTGGACCTTCGGGAAGCAATATTAGTGGAATGATAGAAGCTAATTACATTCACAAACTAGGAGGTTTTTTCTTATGATGAGATCATTATATTCTGGTGTATCTGGACTAAGAGTTCACCAGACAAAGATGGACGTTATTGGTAATAATATATCAAACGTCAACACAGTAGGTTTTAAAGCAAGTTCTGCATCTTTTTCTGATATTTTATATCAGACATCCAAAAGTGCATCCGGTCCTAATGCAACGACAGGAACAGCTGGTACAAATGCGATGCAAGTAGGTCTTGGTGCAAATCTTGCGTCAATAACCACAAGTATTACAAAAACCGGTGGTTCACAAAGAACGGATAATCCTTTCGATTTGATGATTGAGGGAGATGGCTTTTTTGTAGTAAATAACGGTGCAGGAAACTTTTTTACGAAAGCAGGTTCTTTTAATGTAGATGCGGCAGGTACATTATGTACCCCGACTGGTGCTACCGTAATGGGATGGGAGCCAAGTCAAGTTGACAAAACTAAGACTGTATCTGGTACAGTGAAACCACTTCGTGTTATGACACCAGATAATCTTTATTCTGCTCCAGAAGCAACTACTGATATCTATCTTCATGGAAACATCGATAGTATGGATTCAAATTTAACATTACCAACAGGTAGAATTGTTAATATGTCCTTCTTTGATGACATCGGAAATAGCTATACAGCAGAACTTAAAATTAATCAATCAGAGACAAAAGAACTTTACAAAGTTACGATTCAAAATATCTATGATAGGAATGGCGATTCTATCTTCGTAAAGGAAAATAAGGATCCGGAGACTGGTGATATTACTTATGAAGCAACTAATATTACAGACTTTAGTTTTGGTAGTGGCAGTGGATCAGTGACAGTAAATGAAGATGGAAGTTTAACAGTAGAATGTGATGAAATTGATCTTAAGTTTAATGGAGGAAACGGTAACTTTGTTAGTGTCGGAGATGATTCTGATGATGCTACCAGCATTAAATTTAAGGTAAATGCAGATCCAGATCCATTTAAAGAAATCAATATCGATTTCTCTTCCATTACAATGTATAACAATAGTGGTACAACAACGGTTGAATCTACGAAGGGAACAAAAGATACTGGTTCTGGTGCAGGTAAAGAAGCAGGTAATATGTCAGGAATTTCTGTAGATCAACAAGGTATGATTTTTGGTACTTATGACAATGGAGATCGTAAATTACTTGGACAGGTAGTGGTAGCAACTTTCTCAAATCCAGCTGGATTAGAGGCGATTGGAAACAATATGTTTGCAGCGACACCAAACTCAGGGGAGTTTAATGGCGTTGGTGAGGATATTACTTCCTCTGGTGGTAAGTTCATAACAGGTGTACTTGAAATGTCGAATGTTGACCTTTCACAGCAATTCACTGATATGATTACAACACAAAGAGGTTTCCAGGCAAACTCAAGAATAATTACAGTTTCTGATACAATGCTTGAGGATCTAATCAATCTGAAGAGATAAGCATGAAAGAAAGTAATATGTTCTTTCATACAGAAGTTTGTTCCTTGTATAATCCTTAGAGCAAGCTTAAAGCCCACTGAACTGTCGTGTTTTAAGTGGATGATTTGTTTAGCTTCCTGTGTCTGATGCAATGGCTTTGGATACAGGAAGTTCTAATGAGGGAAGGGAGGATATTATGATTAATCTGACAAAGATAAATGATGTACCATTTACCCTTAATTGTGACCTGATTGAAATCATTGAGGAGGTCCCAGATACGGTAATTACCTTGGTTAACGGTAAAAAAATATTCGTAAAAGAAAGTAGACAAAATGTTGTAAATCTAGTAAAATTATATAAAAAAGAAGTTTTATGTCAGACAATATCGGGAAATGATGAATAATATCGAAAATGGTAATTGTGAAAAAAAGCACCAAAAGTGCTGAAGATATAAAATCATTACAGGAATTATAACAAAAAAGTTAAACTTTCTGTAACGAGTATAGTAAGTTTGAATAATTGACGATAGGTGGGTGGTTTTTTTGGATTTAGCATCCGTAGTTGGTTTGGTGATATCAATTGTCCTTGTTATTTTTGGTATTACAATACAGGATGGTTTCTCAGCAATTTTGGGTTTCTTAGATCGAGACTCAGCTTTAATTACCTTTGGAGGTGCGTTCTTTACGGTATTAGCAATGAGTCCAAGTTTTTCTGAATATTTGAATGGATTAAAAAGTTTTGCTTTAATTTTAAAACCTCTTCCATCGAATGAAAAAGAGACAATAGAAAGTATTATTACATTATCTAATGTTGCAAGAAAAGAAGGATTATTAGCACTTGAAGAGGCAGCAAATAGCATTGAAGATGAATTTATGAAAAAAGGAGTTCTTCTGATTGTAGACGGAACTGATCCGGAGCTGGTAAGAAGTATCTTGGAAACTGAACTCGGATGTATTGAAGAACGACATAAATCAGTGATCGGTTTTTGGGACAATCTTGGAGCCATGGGTCCTGCCTGGGGTATGATTGGTACCTTAATTGGTTTGATTAACATGCTCGGTAAATTAGATGATGTAGCATCCGTTGGTCCTAGTATGGCAGTTGCCTTAATTACTACATTGTATGGTTCTTTGTTGGCTAACTGGATTTGTTCACCGGTATCTAATAAATTAAAAACAAACAATGCGAATGAAATCATGATGAAGGAAGTTATGGTGGAAGGCTTACTGTCAATTCAGGCAGGTGAGAACCCTCGAGTAATTGAAGAAAAATTAAAGTCCTTCCTGTCCCCTGCAAAACGTAGTGAGTTAGTAGGACAAGAAGGTGGTGAAGCGATTGGCTAGAAAAAAAACAGAAGAGGCGCCAAAGGGAGCACCAGAATGGATGACAACGTTCTCTGACTTAATGAATCTTCTTCTATGTTTTTTCGTTTTATTGTTTGCAATGTCTAATGTGGATGAAGAAAAGTTTGATCAAATCGCAGCTTCTTTCTCCAGTAGCTTTAGTATCTTTAGTGGGGGCGCATCCTCCATTGGGGATGGTCAGTTAATTAGCATGGGAGTAGCTCAGTTAAATGAGTTCAATCAGTATTTCTCTAACATGGGACAAACAACAGAGAGTTCAGAAGGGGAAGAAATTGACGAACTAAAACAGTTCCTGACAGAGGCAAACAAAGCCGAGACCGATAAGATGTATGACAACATCTCAGAGATGAGCACTCAATATAACTTAGATGATTATCTAGATATTGAGACCGACCAAGCGGGAGGTCAATATGTTTTGCTTAATATTAGTGGTTCCTTACTTTATGATTCTGGTAAGGCACAGCTAAAGAAAGAGGCACTTCCGATTTTCTCTAAAGTTGGTGACATCTTAAAAACATATAAAGGATATCGAATTTCAGTGATTGGGCATACCGATAATGTACCGGTTGTTTCTGGAATCTATCGTAGTAATAAAGAATTGTCCGCAGCAAGAGCAATCAATGCTGCAGAGTACTTAATCGATGTGAAAGGTATTAACCCATCGTATATTGAATGGATTGGCCGAGGTGAATATGATCCAATTGCAGACAATAGTAATGAAGCAGGAAGATCAAAAAACAGACGTATCGAAATAAGAATATATAATTCTCTTAATACAAACTAAGGAAGCCTTTGAATGAATTAGGCAGACGAAAGAAATTTGAAAGGCAAGGTATTTCCTATGAAAAAGAATATCTTAACGGTAATTATACTTGCTACTACATTAATTAATATGACATTAATGATAGTCATGCTGTTTGTATTTCTACCGAATGTAAAACAGACGAATAATTTAATTACGAAGGTGGCACAAACAGTTGATTTGGAACTTGAGAACGTGGTTGTGAAGGAAGAGAAGGTTTCCATCTCTGATTTAGATACTTATGAACCGACGGATCTCACTGGTTTAACTGCCAACCTAAAGAAAGAAAAAGGTGACAACAAAGAACATTATGCTGTAGTTAAGTGGTCTCTAGTATTGAACAAGAATCATAAGGATTATAGTAAAATGAAACCATTAGTGCAAGGCAATGAAAGTAGAATCAAAGAGATAATACGTACTGAAGTTGAGAAATATACAATTAATAACGTCAAAGAGAGCAAAGAAATAATTAAAGCAGATGTATTAGAAAAACTTCAAAATGATGTTTTTGGTTCTGATTTTATTATTAGTGTGACATTTGGTGACTTCGTTGCTGAATAGAACAGATTTCTTGAGGTTGGGAGGCTAAACGATGGGAGATGTATTATCCCAAAGCGAAATAGATAATCTGTTGGCTGCACTTAGTAGCGGTGAACTTGATGCAGATGAATTCAAGGATACGGGAGAGAAAATAATAAAGAATTATGATTTCCACCGTCCCTCTAAGTTTTCGAAGGAGCACCTTAGAACACTTGATATTATATTCGAACATTATGGCAGATTGTTGTCAACACACCTGCCTGCGTATCTTAGAAAGAATGTACAAGTCGAGGTTATTAACTCCGAAGCTGTTGTGTATCAAGAATTTACCAATGCGCTGTCCAACCCTGTTTTGCTTGGTATCATAGATTTCGCTCCATTGGAGGGAAATATTATAATTGAATTAGCAGAGAATGTTGGCTATGCAATAGTCGACCGTATGCTTGGAGGTAGTGGTAATCCACTAGAAAAATCCAGAGATTTTTCTGAGATTGAGTTGGTTATTATCGAAAGGATCTTTACGGTTATGACAAATATTTTGTCAGAACCTTGGGCGAATGTCGTAAAATTAAACCCAAGACTGATTCGCATCGAGACAAACTCACAATTTGCTCAGATTATATCACCAAGTGACATGGCCTCAATTGTAACATTGAATATAAAGATTGGAAATATTGAGGGCATGATGAATGTTTGCCTTCCATATGCTTGCTTGGAAGTAATCATTGACAAGTTAAATACGAAATATTGGTATTCTACAATGCAGGAAAAAGGAGATTCTAATTATCAAGAATTTATTGAAACTGCGATTGCAAAAGCTAGAATACCAGTGAAAGCAGTACTGGGTAAAAGCAGTATTTCGTTAAATGAGTTAATTCATATGCAAAAAGGTGACATTATAAAACTGGATCGAAAGATTGACGATGAACTCAGTGTTTATGTGGGGAATATTAGGAAGTTTACAGCCTTACCTGGCGCGTCATCGGATTCTTATGCAGTTAAAATCTCAACAATAATAAGAGAGGAGTAGCAAATCGATGGATGGTATGTTATCTCAAGAAGAGATTAACGCTCTATTAAATGGCATGGGTACCGAAAATATAGAAACCGCTGCTGATCTCGAATCACTCACGGATTCTGAAATAGATGCTCTAGGGGAGATGTCAAATATCAGTATGGGAACAGCTGCAACAACGCTTTCTTCACTGGTAAATAAAAAAGTAACAATTACAACTCCAAAAGTATCCTATGCTAAGTGGGAAGATTTATTGTCAGCGTACGATCGCCCATGTGTTTTTATTCAGATTTATTATAAGGATGGTTTAGATGGTAATAACATCTTAGTCCTAAAAGAAAAGGATGTAAAAATTATCACCGATTTAATGATGGGCGGTGATGGAAAAAATAGTGAGGGAGAGTTAACCGATTTACACTTAAGTGCAATTGGTGAAGCAATGAATCAGATGATGGGTTCCGCTTCCACATCTCTTTCTTCTATGTTAGAAAAGAAGGTAGATATCACACCTCCTGTAGCAAGTATTGTTGATATGCCAGAGGTTATTGATGGTGGAGATATTGCAGAGTTTTTGAAAAGTCGTTTTGTAAAAGTGTCATTCCGTATGGTGATTGATGATTTGGTAGATAGTGAATTAATGCAACTATATCCATTTGATTTTGCCAGAGATTTATATGAGCAGTTTATGAGATATACCGATACTGCAACAACTGTAAGCTCGGAAAAATCGAAGGAAGGCAAAAAAGAAGATCCAGTAACAACGACACCGGAACAATCAAACAACAACTCATTTACGCAAGACATGGGAAATACTATGAATATTCAAACACCACAAAACCAACTGCAGATGTCACAGATGCAGGGATTTCCACTTCAGGGGATGTCTATGCAAGGTATGCCTTTACAAGGTATGCAACAAGCACCCCAAGGAATGGTACAAAATGTGAATATCGCACCTGCACAGTTTCAGCCGTTTATTAATACAGTTAGTCCTCTGTTACAGACGGAGAATATTGATTTATTATTGGATGTACCTTTGGAGGTTACAGTGGAACTTGGAAGAACAAGTAAAACGATTCGAGAAATACTTGATTTTTCACCAGGAACTATCGTAGAATTAAATCGACTAGCAGGTGAACCAATAGATGTATTAGTAAATGGAAAGTACGTTGCAAAGGGTGAAGTAGTTGTAATCGAAGAAGCATTTGGCATTCGAGTTACAGACATTATTAAATAAGTAATACATTTTTTTTATGCCGGAAATCGGTATGATATAAATTGTATACTCTATTACAGATCAAAGAATAGGAGAAACAATGTTATGGCAAAAAGTATTTTAATTTGTGATGATGCAGCTTTCATGAGAATGATGATTAAAGATATTCTTACAAAGAATGGTTATACCATCGCGGGAGAAGCAGAGAATGGATTAAAAGCTATAGAAAAATATAACGAGACAAAGCCTGATTTGGTTATGATGGATATCACTATGCCAGAGATGGATGGTATTCAAGCATTGAAGAAAATTAAGGCAGCGGATCCAAATGCAACAGTGATTATGTGTTCAGCAATGGGACAACAAGCAATGGTTATCGAATCCATTCAATCTGGTGCAAAAGATTTTATCGTAAAACCTTTTCAACCAGACCGCGTAATCGAAGCTGTTAAGAAGGCGATAGGCTAATGTATTCCCTTTCTATGATTATACTTGCAACAGAGGCAGATTCGTCTCTTCCAAATTATAATTCTACTAAAGGTTGGTTTGAGTTGTTTGGCTTGCTTCTGTTGTTTATCTTCATTGTTATTGGTTGCTATTTCACAACAAGATTTGTTGCAAATAAGCAAATGAAACAGTTAAAACATAGTAATTTTAAAGTAATTGATACTTATCGGATAACACAAAATAAATTTTTACAAATTGTGAAAATAGGAACTCGCTATGTTGTGATATCCATTACGAAAGATAATATTACCTTCATCACTGAACTTTCTGAAGAGGAACTTTCCTACAAAGGAGAAACTGAGGTGAAGAAAGAAGTTAACTTTAAGCAAATCCTGTCAGAATTGACAGGAAAAAATAAAACAAATGGAAAAGGTTGATAGATCCTATGACGTCTAAATGTAATCTTATCGATAAGAAGACTTTCCTTACTGGGCTTTTCGTCATCATGGCGTTTGTATTAACCTTTTTTTGTGTTGCTCCAAAAAAAGCTTACGCCTCTGAGGTGAATGGAACAACAAACGAATCTACAGTAAACACGGATGATGACAAGGCAGTAAACAATAATGACTTAACCTTTTATTTTAACTCTGGTGAAGGATCAGGATCACTTTCTGCAACACTTCAGATGCTCCTAATCTTAACGGTAATAACGTTAGCACCTTCGATATTAATTATGTTGACTTCCTTTATTCGAATTATCGTAGTGCTTCACTTTGTTCGTTCTGCATTAGGAACACAGACAACTCCTCCAAATCAAGTAATGATTGGATTGGCGTTGTTTTTGACGTTGTTTATTATGTCACCGATACTGACTAACATAAATACGAATGCCATCCAGCCATTATCAAGGGGAGAAATCACACAAGAACAAGCCTTTACTCAAGGCATGGAACCACTGAGAGATTTTATGTTTGATCAGACCAATGAAAAAGATATGCAATTATTTCTTGATATTGCCGGGGTTACAGAAGTTGAAAGTAGAGCGGATGTTCCATCAACAGCATTAATTCCTGCATTTATCATTAGCGAGTTAAGAGCAGCGTTTATTATTGGATTCCTGATTTACATACCATTTTTAGTAATTGATATGGTTGTGGCATCTACTTTAATGTCCATGGGTATGATGATGCTCCCACCTACGACAATTTCTATGCCGTTTAAAATTTTATTATTTATTATGGCAGACGGATGGAACTTAGTTATTGGGTCAGTGATTAAAAGCTTTTACTGAAAGGAGGGGTAGCGTATGGATGAAAACTTATTGGTGGAGTTATTGCGCCAAACATTATTCTTAATTATCAAAGTATCTTCTCCGATGTTGATTACTTCCCTTGTCATAGGACTTGTGGTAAGCGTCTTGCAGACAGTTACTTCAGTTCAAGAACAAACCCTCACTTTTGTTCCAAAGTTAATCGGAGTATTTTTAGTACTTATGCTTTGCGGTAATTGGATTATGAAAAATATAACGGAATACTTTTGGTATTTAGCAGATAACTTCCGTTACTTTATTCAGTGACAGGTGATGCTATGGTAATACCTGTAGATCATTTAGTTTTCTTCTTTGTGATACTGGTGAGGATATCCACATTTATTTATACAGGGCCATTTTTTAGTTTAAGAAATGTGCCACAAAAAGTTAAGGTAGGGCTATCTTTTGCGATAGCAGTTCTATTAAGCCAAACAATTCCTTATTCGGAATTAGTTTACGATGGTGTGATTGGGTTTGCTATTCTTATAATAGGTGAGGCATTAGCTGGAGCTATTATGGGGTTTTTCTCTAATATTTGTTTTCAAATTCTTTCACTTGCGGGACAATTGATGGATATGGAAATTGGATTTTCTATGGTGAATGAATTTGATCCGATTTCAAATGCCCAGGTTACAATTACTGCAAACTTCTATCATTATGCAGTAATGCTATTCCTATTAATAACAAATATGCATCATTATATTATAAAAGCACTTGTTGATTCCTATCAAGTTATACCGGTTGGTGGAGCAAAACTAAATCCGCTTATTTACACTGTAATGATACAATTTGTTGTGGACTTTTTTGTTATTGCTTTTCGAATAATATTACCGATTTTTGCATCCATGTTAATCGTTAATGTGGTATTAGCTATATTAGCGAAGGTAGCACCTCAGATGAATATGTTTGTTATTGGTTTGCAATTAAAAGTATTCATCGGGCTCATCGTCTTATTATTTATGACTATGTTGATTCCGTCAGTCGCTGATTTTATATTTACAGAAATGATTGGAATGTTAAAGAGTGCAATCTCCTTTTTAAAATGATGAAAGGTAAGGAAGTGCGTTGGTGTACCATAAGAACAACAAATTTTATGTTGCTTACCGTCTTCAGTTCTTTGCAAAAGAAGGAGCCGGTGGCGAAAAAACCGAAGAAGCAACGACCAAAAAGCTGGAGGACGCACGAAAAGAAGGTCAGGTTGCAAGAAGCCAAGAACTTATAACAGCCGCAGGTCTACTGACACTTTTTTTGGTTGTGAAAAATTTTGCTGGGTATATTGCGGGTGGATTCCTTGATGCTTTTTCAGAAGTCTACAAAGAGATTGAAACACTGTCGAAAGAAGTAATGACCTATCAGATCGGTTCAAGATTATTAAATCAGATAGGCATCAATACCCTAATAATTTGCCTTCCAGTATTTATAGCAGGTTTTGTGGTTGCTTTTGTAGTTAATATATTTCAAGTTAAATGGAAGATAACAGGAAAGCCATTACAGCCCAAATTTAATAAAATCAACCCAATGAGTGGATTTAAAAAGATGCTATCCATGGACAAAATCATGGAATTAGTGAAATCAATTATTAAAGTTGGAATCATCATTTATATCGTATATGATGCGCTAAAAGATCAATTAGGCAAGTTGTATCAACTGTATGAGATTGGAAACTTAGAAACAGTTATTGTATACATTGGTGAAATTGTACTTGATTTAGGTATTAATATTAGTGTTATGTTTCTTATTGTTGGATTCGCAGATTTTATTTATCAAAAAATAAAGTTCAAGAAAGATATGCGAATGTCAAAACAAGAAATAAAAGATGAGTTCAAACAATCTGAAGGAGATCCTCAGATTAAGAGTAAAATTAAACAAAAAATGAGACAAGCTTCTCAAAAACGTATGATGCAAAGATTACCGGAGGCAGATGTTGTAATAACGAATCCTACCCACTTTGCATGTGCACTAAAATATGATAAAGAAGTATCGGAAGCTCCTATCTTAATTGCAAAAGGTGCAGATTTACTTGCTGCTAAAATTAAAGAGATTGCAAAGGAGAACACGATACCTATTGTGGAGAATAAGCCTTTAGCAAGAATGCTCTATTATAATGTTGATATTGAATCTGAGATTCCGCAGGAACTTTATCAGATGGTTGCTGAAGTATTAGCTTATGTATATTCGTTAAAAACATAAAAAGGAAAGGGGGCAGTAAAGATGAAGAAAACAGATTTAGGTGTTGGCTTATTTATTATATCTTCTATTATATTCTTAATCGTTCCAATGCCTGCCACACTGCTCGATTTTCTTTTGGCATTGAATATTTCGATTTCGATGATAATATTATTTAATGCTCTTTTTTCGCAAGAAGTGCTTAATATGTCAACCTTCCCAACGATTTTACTTTTTACAACGGTCTTTCGTATTTCATTAAATGTTTCTTCTACAAAGTTAATCTTACAAGATGGAAATCCAGGAGCTGTTGTTACTCAATTTGGTAAATTCGTAGGACAGGGCGATGTTGTCATCGGTGTTATCGTTTTTATAATTTTAATTATAGTTCAGTTTATTGTTATTAATAAAGGATCGGAACGTGTATCCGAAGTAACTGCTCGTTTTACTCTTGATGCTATGCCTGGTAAGCAGATGGCTATTGATGCGGACTTAAACACCGGAGCTATTACAGATGTGCAAGCGAGGGAGAGAAGAGAAAAGATTCAAGAAGAATCCAATTTCTTTGGAGCAATGGATGGTGCGACAAAGTACGTTAAGGGAGATGCTGTAGCGGGATTAATTATTACTATAATTAACATGGTAGGTGGTACTATCATGGGAATGATGAAAGCAGGATTACCAGCTGGGGAAGCATTTAGTAAATATGCGATTCTAACAATTGGTGATGGTTTAGTAAGCCAGATTCCTTCCTTAATGATATCCTTAGCGACTGGTATTGTAGTAACTAAGGTAAGTAAAGAAGCTGATATTGGCGATCTATTAATGAAACAGCTTTTTTCTATACCTAAAGTATTGTATATGGTAGGTGGAGCATTAGCGTTTTTAGGTATTGTAACTCCATTACCATTCTTTGTATTTACGAGTTATGGTGCAGTTTTCATTTTCTGTGGAACAGTGATTGATAAGAAAATTAAAATTGCAAATATTGAAGAAGAGGCTTCTACGGAAGAACAATCTGGTGAAGAAATTCGTAGACCAGAGAATGTGGTTTCCTTACTTCAAGTTGATCAAATTGAGTTAGAATTTGGTTATGGTATCATACCATTAGCGGATGTAAATCAAGGTGGCGATCTTTTAGATCGTGTTGTGTTAATAAGACGACAGATTGCACTAGAATTAGGCTGTGTTGTTCCTACCATACGTTTGCGAGACAATATACAGTTAAATCCAAATCAATATATGATAAAGATAAAAGGAATACCAGTGAGTGAAGGGGAGATTTTATTTGACCATTATATGGCGATGAACCCGGGATATGTAGAAGAGGAAATTACAGGTATCCCAACTTTTGAACCGTCCTTTCACTTACCAGCTCTATGGATTACAGAAAGTCAGAGAGAGCGTGCAGAATCTTTTGGTTATACCGTTGTTGATCCACCATCCATTATTGCAACTCATTTGACGGAAGTTATAAGAAGTCACTTGGATGAGCTTCTTACAAGACAGGATGTACAAAATCTTATCAACAATATAAGCGAAGCAAATCATACATTAGTATCGGAACTTGTTCCAAAATTACTTGGTGTTGGTGAGATACAAAAAGTATTACAGAATTTATTAAAAGAAGGAATTTCAATTCGTGATTTGGTTACGATATTTGAGACTTTAGCAGATTATGCACCAACGACAAGAGATACCGACGTATTAACAGAATATGTGCGTCAGAGTCTAAAGCGTGCGATTTCAAATAAGTTTTTCCAGCCAAATGAGATGACCTCTGTTGTAACTCTTGATCCAAAGATTGAACAAGAAATCATGAATAGTGTAAAGCAGACGGAGCAGGGAGCTTATCTTGCTATTGACCCTGAGAAGACGGGGAATATTATGAAATCAGTGAAAGAAGAAGTGGAGAAGTTAGAAAATCTAGGGAAAAGTCCTATTGTTATTACTTCACCGATTGTTCGTATGTATTTTAAAAAACTTACGAAAGAATATTTTAATGATTTAATTGTCATTTCGTATAATGAAATTGAATCTAATGTTGAATTACAATCAGTTGGGATGGTGACTGCTTAATGAATATCAAAAAGTTTCAGGCAACTTCGGAAACAGAGGCAATTCTGTTAGCGAAAGAAGAATTGGGTAAAGATGCAATTGTAATGAATATAAAAACGATTTCCCCTAAGGGAATATTTAAGTTATTTCGCAAGCCTTTAGTGGAAGTTACAGCTGCTGTCGATGAAATATCAGCTCAAAAAGATGCAGAAAAACACCCCAATGCTACCTTAAGAAACATGTCACAAATTGAAAATGGGTTTAATCAAGGATTTCATGCATCTCAAACGAAAGAAGAATACTTTGTAGGAAAAGAACCATCTGCAATTGAAGAAAAACTCAATAATCTTCAGAATATGTTAGCAGAGCAGTTGATAAAAACAAACAAGCAAGATGAGAAAGCTGAGATAAAAGAAAAGAAAAAAGTAGAGGAAACAAATCAGAATTACACTTGTGTTCAATTAGTCTATAATCAGTTGATTTCACATGAAGTGGATGAAAAATATGCAAATCAAATTATAACAGAGATTGAGCCTACATTAAAGAAGGATACAACGATTGATACTATTTTAGGAAGCTTTTATCAAAAAATTATTTTAAAGCTAGGACAACCCAAAACCATAGATTTTATTCAAGGTAAAACGAAGTATATTTACTTTATCGGTCCAACAGGAGTTGGGAAAACAACAACGATAGCAAAAATAGCATCTTCCTATAAAGTTGGAAAACAAGCGAAGATTGCCTTAATTACCTCAGATACTTATCGTATAGCAGCTGTAGAGCAGTTAAGAACCTATGCAAATATTTTGGATGTTCCACTTCGTGTGATTTATTCTGAGTTAGAGATGAAAGAAGCAATGGATGATTTTAAGGACTATGATCTTGTATTAATAGATACAGCGGGTAGATCTCATAAGAGTAAGGAACAAAGAGATGATATTGATAAATTAATTCATATTGTCCCTGAAGAAGATAGAGAAGTATATCTTGTGTTAAGTGCTACAACAAAATATAAAGATTTAATCCGAATTGCTGAAACATATTCAGATATTGTAAACTATCGTTTGATTTTTACTAAGCTTGATGAAACAACAGGTATTGGTAATATCTTTAATATTCGAATGTTTACAAATGCACCTTTGTCATATGCGACATTTGGACAAAATGTTCCAGATGATATCGAAAAAATTGACGCTCAAAGTATTGCACGGCAGTTATTGGGAGGCAATGAATAGATGGATCAAGCAGAACAGTTAAGGAGATTAGTAAATCAACAGAATCGTCCGAAAAACACTGCCAGAGTTATTACTGTAACCAGTGGAAAGGGTGGCGTTGGAAAATCGAGTACTTCTCTAAATCTAGCAATTAGCCTTAGTCGATTAGGAAACCGTGTATTAATTCTTGATGCTGATTTTGGTCTTGCAAATATAGAGGTTATGTTGGGAATTCGTCCAAAATTTAATCTTGCTGATTTAATGTTTTATGGGAAAGAGCTTCAAGACATCATAACAGAGGGGCCACAGAATGTTGGATTTATATCTGGAGGTTCTGGTATTGCAGAACTAACCAGGCTAACGAAAGAGCAGATTATGTATCTCATTCAGAAGATGGACTATTTGGACGAAATAGCAGACATTATCATTGTAGATACAGGGGCTGGGATATCTGACCTTGTAATGGAATTTGTTTCGGTTAGTTCAGAAGTTCTATTAGTTACTACTCCTGAGCCAACCTCTATCACAGACTCTTATGCGGTTTTAAAAGCACTTCATCGAAGAGATAATTTTAATAAAGAAGAGACTATAATTAAAATGATATCGAATCGAATTTATTCCGAAGAGGAAGGGAAAGAGATTTTTAATAAATTAAATACTGTAGTAAAGAAATTTCTTAATATCGAGATGGAATATCTAGGAGGGATTCCTCAAGATAGAGCTGTCTCTCAAGCAATCATGCAACAAAAGCCTGTAATTATGGCATATCCAAATTCCACTGCTGCAAAGGCCATAGTTTCCTTAGCAGAGCGGATATGTCAAGGGAATATGGAGTTACCAGAGGAAACAAGGGGAATTAAACGAATCTTCGCTAATTTAATACGTAGAAGAATGACAACCGATCGCAAGGAGTAAAGGGAGGGAGATAATGTTTAAAGACATAGCCTCTGTTGGTGATAAACTAGAATTAGTAAAAATCAACAATCAAGGCGATATAAGCAATGAAACAAAACGGCATGTAAGCGTGGTATATGAACTAGATGAGGCTGATTATGCAACCATCGCCATCCCAATTGAAAATAGCAGGTTAGTCCCTTTAGAAATTGGAGGATGCTACTTCATCTATATCTACAGTAAGAGTGGTTTATTCCAATGTAAAGCGAAAATCATAAGTAGGTTTCGTATACAGAGTGCATATGCTGCACAGATTCAGATAATTTCAAATTTAGAAAAGCAACAAAGAAGACAGTTTTTTCGACTTGATATTGTGCAAGATATGTCTTTCCGTGTTTTATCGGAGGATGAATGGGATGAAATTAATAAGCTGTATGACAGCTTTATTGATAAATCAGGTATAATTATGGAACAGCTTAAGACAATCAATATGAATAGTTGGCAAGAAGGAATTATGGTTGATATCAGTGGTGGTGGAATGAAATTTAATTCCAAAGATATTTGTAAAATCAATGATATACTTCAAGTGAAATTTATACTGGATACCGATAGTGGACCGAAGAAAATTCTTGTTTTTGCTAGGGTTATAAGTTGTAATGAAGCAAAAAATCTCCCGGATTTATATGCAAAACGTGTTGTTTTCTTGAAGATAAAAAGTGATGAGAGAGAAGCAATTGTACGTTTTATCTTTGAGGAAGAACGTAAACGTCGTAACAAAGAAAATAGGTTGAGTTAGCTAAGTTAATTTTTAGATGATATATTTGATTGATTCCTTCAAAAGGTATAGGAAAAATAGAGTATAGACTAGCCTATCAATAGAATGGAGTACGATATGATGAAAAATATTTTGGTGATTGATGACTCTGCACTTATGAGAAGGCTCATATCTGATATAATTAGAAGTGACAAGAGATTCAACATAAGTGATGTTGCAACAAATGGCTTGGAAGGCTTTGATCTTATAACATTAAATCCGACTAAATATGATGCAATTCTACTTGACATTAATATGCCTAAGATGAATGGGATTCAATTGTTAGAACAGCTAAATAAGATGCGGCTAAAGTTAAAAATCATTATGGTTAGCACATTAGCAAAAGAGGGAGCCAAAGAGACAATTCGATGTCTTGAGCTTGGAGCTTTTGATTTTGTAACGAAACCGGAAAGTTACATAGAGGCAAAAAGTGGCGCTTTTAAAGAAAAGATACTAACTGCGCTTTCTTATGCAACGGAGTTGGTTCCATCAACTCAGGATAAGGTAGCAAATAAGACAAGAACTATAGTATCGACAACGAATACTCAAACCAAAGACGGAATCATAAGACCCAAGGTTATTGTTGATCGTAAAGTTCACGTCAAGGTTTCGGACAATGCCAAGAAAATAGTTGCGTTAACGTGTTCTACCGGTGGACCGAAAGCGCTCCATCAAGTGATCCCAAAACTTCCAGCAAATTTAGATGCACCAATCCTGGTAGTTCAACATATGCCAGAGGGATTTACCAATTCTTTAGCCTCAAGGCTAAATGAACTAAGTGCTCTAACAGTAAAAGAAGCAGAGCATGGCGAGATCGTTCAAAAAGGATATGTTTATGTAGCAAAGGGTGGATATCAGCTAAGGATAGTAAAGTCAAGAGATGTTTATACCTTATCTGTAACAATGGAAGCAGCACGTAATGGTTTAAAACCATGTGCCGACATTATGTATGAATCCTTGAAGGATACAGATTATGAAGATATAACCTGTGTGGTTCTAACCGGAATGGGTGGTGACGGAACACAGGGGATTAAGCAACTAAATGAAAAAAATAATATTTACGTAATAGCTCAAGATGAAGCTACTAGCACTGTTTATGGTATGCCAAAAGTTATTTACGAGGCAGGACTTGTGGATGAAGTAGTTTCGATTGAAATGGTTGCTGAGGCTATTACGAAGAATGTGGGGGTGCAATGAGATGGATGTAAGTCAATATTTAGAGATTTTCATCGATGAAACAAAGGAACATCTTCAAAGTCTAAATGAACAATTGTTAATCTTAGAAAAAGAACCTGAAAATGAAGATACAATAAATGAGATATTCCGTTCTGCACATTCCTTAAAAGGAATGGCTGGAACAATGGGTTACAAAAGAATGCAACGTCTTACCCATAATATGGAGAATGTTTTTTCGGAAATTCGTGCAGGAAAAATGAAAGTGAAAGCGGAACTAGTTGATGTATTATTTAAGGGTTTGGATGCATTAGAATCATATCTAGACCGTATTGTAACATCTGCTGATGAAGGTACGGAAGATAATGAGGATATCATTAATAATCTAAATCGTATTTTTGAAGAAGGTGTAAAAGCTTTTTCTCAAGGAACATCAAAGAGTGAAGAAGATGGAAGTAAACCTGTAGTAAGTGCTACGGCGACAGCTGCGGTGAAAGAGTCATCACAAGCTGAGATTGCACTTGCTGATCATGAATTACGAGCTGTAGAAAAGATGACACAGGAGGGCGGTCATGCGTATTCTTTAACAGTATACATACAAGAGTCCTGTATCTTAAAAGCAGCAAGAGCATTTTTAGTATTTAAGGCATTAGAAGAATTAGGTGACATAATTAAGAGTAAACCAGAAGTTCAGGATATTGAAGACGAACGTTTTGATTTGGATTTTTCCGTTGTTTTATTAACAAAAGAATCTATGAGTAAGGTACAAAAGGCAGTTAACGGTGTATCTGAAATAAAAGATGTTGATATTTCAGAAATTGTAGTGCCAAAGCGTGAGCAAAGTGATGAAACTTCCAATGAAGTAGAGAAAAAACAGGAGCAAAAGGTAGGAGCAAAAGATGCTTTTAATGCCAAGAGTGCAGCAGCCACTGCAAAACAGAAAGAAACAGCAAAACCAGTGGTAAATCGCTCTGTTCGTGTTGATATTGAAAAATTAGATGATTTAATGAATCTTGTTAGCGAGCTTATTATTGCGAAAAACGGATTGGTTTCTATGAACAGTACTGAAACAAAATCCGATGCAATGGGCGGTTTTAATGAACAAATTGAGTACTTAGAAAGAATTACTACCAACCTTCATCAGTCAGTTATGAAGGTTCGAATGGTACCGATTGAAAGTGTAGTAAATCGTTTCCCACGTATGATTCGTGACTTATCTAAAAAACTTAATAAGAAAATGGAATTATACATGACCGGTGAAGATACCGAGTTAGACCGTACAGTAATTGATGAAATCGGGGATCCATTAATGCATCTTCTTCGCAATGCAGCAGATCATGGTCTGGAAAGTAATGAAGAGAGAATGAAACTTGGGAAACCTGAGGCTGGATCTATCTTCTTAGATGCTTACCAGGAAGGAAATAATGTTGTAATTGAAGTTAGAGATGATGGTTCTGGAATTAATGTAGAAAAGATCAAGAGAAAAGCAATCGACAAAGGTACGATAAATGAAGAACAAGCGGCTGCGATGACAGATAAAGAAATTATTGATTTATTATTCCGCCCAAGTTTTTCAACAGCGGAAGTAATTTCTGATGTATCTGGTAGAGGTGTAGGTCTTGATGTTGTTAAAACAAAGATTGAAACATTAGGCGGAAGTATTGAAACTAAGACCTCACTTGGAGAAGGAAGCAACTTCATTATTCGCTTACCATTAACCCTTGCAATTATTCAAGCACTGATGGTGGAACTTGGAACAGAAAAATATGCGATTCCACTTGGTAGTATTGAGACGATTGAAAATGTTGCAACGAAAGAAATCAAGTACGTACAGTCTAAAGAAGTAATACACCTTCGTGGTAACGTTATTCCATTAATTCGTCTAAATAATATTTTGGATGTGACTGAAATCACAAAGGAATCAGAAGATTTAACCGTTGTTATCGTTAAGAAGGGTGACAAACTAGCGGGACTTGTGGTAGATAACTTAATTGGCCAGCTTGAAATTGTAATCAAATCAATCGGTAAATATATCAATAACAGCAAGATGATAAGTGGTGCAACTATCTTAGGTGATGGTGAAATCGCATTAATTCTTGATGTAAATTCTTTGGTATAGGGGGGACGCAGTATGGAAACGAACAAAGTGACAGGGAATGATTCAAAACAATACATTGTTGTTACCCTAGGAAATGAACAGTTTGGTATCAATATTCAATATGTAGATAATATCGTAAGAATGCAGCGTATTACAAGAGTTCCAAAGGCGCAGTCTTATTTTAAAGGTGTTATCAATATTCGAGGAGAGATTATCCCAGTTATGAGCCTTCGCTTAAAGTTTGGTTTAGAACCAGATGAAATTACCAATGCGACACGTATTTTAATCATTAAACTAGAGCCTCAAGCAGCAATTGGTATTATTGTAGATGAGGTAAAAGAAGTGATTACAATTAGTGATGAGAATGTGGATAAGATCGCAAGTAGCGCGAATGATGATAAGGCTTCTTATCTTACTGGAGTTGGAAAACATGGAGAAGGTTTGATTTCATTGTTAAATCTCCAAGCAATCATTATTGAAAAAGAAACAGATGGTAAATAACTTACTATCGTTATGAAACGGCGCATTTGCGCCAGAATTGAGGTTAGTATGTCTGATAAAGATTTTGGCACTTTAGATTCTATGCAGTTTGACGTATTAAAAGAGATTGGTAATATCGGTGCTGGAAATGCGACGACAGCGTTATCCAAACTGCTAAATGCTAAGGTGGATATGAAAGTACCCAAAATAGAGCTTTTAGAGTTTAAGGATTTATCGGATATCATAGGAGGTGCTGAAAACGTAGTTGTCGGCATCCTCCTAACATTAGATGGCGATATTGATGGTATGATCATGTTTATTCTCGAGCAAGAACCAGCGAAAGCAATTGTTCAGATGTTAATGCAGGGAATGTGTGAAGTAGGAGAAGAATTCACAGAAATAGAGTTATCCGCATTACAAGAGATAGGAAATATTATAGCGGGAGCTTATCTATCTTCTCTTTCAACATTAACAAATATGACCATAACCTCTAGTATTCCATATTTAGCAATCGATATGGCAGGAGCAATTCTTAGTGTTCCAGCAATAGAGTTTGGCAAGATAAGTGATAAAGCACTACTGATTGAAACTGAATTTGGTGATAAGAATCTAGAAGTAAATGGATATTTTGTACTAATACCAACACTGGATTCCTATAAATCAATCTTAACTTCTTTAGGAATGTAGTGTGAAAAATCAAAGATTTTTCACACGCAAATTTGTGCTATCGCCCAAATTAGCAGAATTGCAAAAGAATGGAGATTAATATGGGAGAAATAATAAAAGTTGGTATGGCAGACATGAATGTATGTAAACCTCCAGATAGTATTACAACATTAGGACTAGGATCTTGCGTAGGAATTGTACTGTATGATCCGATGAAAAAAGTATCTGGTATGGTTCATATTATGTTGCCTGATAGTACCAAGATAAAGAACAATGAGAATATAGCAAAATTTGCGGATACTGGTATCGATGAATTGATTCGACGTTTGTTAGCACTTGGAGCAAATCGTTCTGCATTAATTGCAAAAATTGCTGGTGGAGCACAAATGTTTGCCTTTAGTAGTAATAATGATATGCTTCGAGTTGGTGAGCGTAACGTGGAGGCGACAAAAGAAAAATTAAATTCATTACGGATACCAATTTTAGCCCAAGATACAGGTGCTAATTACGGTAGAACTATAGAATTTAATCCTGAATCCGGAGAGTTATTGATTAAGTCGGTAGGGAAGCCATTAAAGAAGATCTAATTTTATAGTGCCGTTAAGGTTTTAGAAAAAGGCATTGACACGCCAGAATTGAGGTAAATTATGAAGAATAAGAACATACCTGCGATTATTACGTTATGTGCAGGAGCCATCGCAAGCATCACCTGTATAGTAAATCGATATAATCTGGTTTCTACACTTGGAATTGTATTGTGTGTGCTCATTGTCTTTTATATGATTGGATTAATTGTTGGAAAAATCATTGTTAAAATAAACAAAGCTGCTAATGATGCATATAACGAACAGGAACGAAAGAGAATGAAGGCTGCAAAGATGGAAGAAGCAGCATCTGAGGATGAAATGATGGCAGAGTCAATGGAAGAAGTAAAAGACGAAGCAGTGGTTACATTACAAGATAAGGTTGATTAAAACAGGGAGAGATAGCCTATGAGTGCTGAAATAAAGCAAAAATTATGGGACGAATACAGTAAGAAGAGAACTCCTGACCTCAGAGAAAAAATCATAATCGAGTATGCGAATCTAGTAAAGATAGTAGCAGGAAGACTCAGCATTTATTTAGGATATAATGTGGAATATGACGATTTGGTTGGTTATGGAACCTTCGGGTTAATCGATGCAATAGATAAATTTGACTGTGAAAAAGGAGCCAAATTTGAAACATATGCATCGCTTCGTATTCGTGGTGCGATTTTAGATCAAATCCGAAAGATGGATTGGATACCAAGAACATTAAGACAAAAGCAAAAACGTTTAGATACGGCATATCAAAAGTTAGAAAGTATATATGGCCGACCTGCAACGGATGAAGAAGTAGCAAATGAACTTGAAATTACGAAAGAAGAACTTGAAACATGGCAGAATCAAACGAAGATATCAAACCTAGTATCCTTGGATGAATATATGGAACAAGGGGAAGGTAGGTTAGAAACTGCCACCAGTGAGGATTATGTACAGCCAGAAAAGGTAATGGAGAAACAGGAACTAAAAGAGATGTTAGTGAAAGCTTTGGAGTATCTGACAGAAAAAGAAAAGAAAGTTATCGTTTTGTATTATTACGAGGACTTAACTTTAAAAGAAATAAGTGCAGTACTAGAAGTGTCTGAATCCAGAATATCACAGCTGCATACAAAAGCATTACAAAAGATGAGACAAAAGTTAGGTAGTAACTTAAATATTTTTATGGGGCAGTAAGTGAAGAAACTCTTGAGACAGCATAAATGACTGCAAGCATCAAATGACACTTGTAGAGTATGAATGTATAGGGAGAGGGTATAAATGGCAAATGATAATGCAATATTTCAATTGATAACGAATAATGATGGCACTTATCTTCAAATAATTCCAGCGAAAGGATTAGGGAATACTTTTTTATTTAACGAATTGGATGAGTATTTGACAAGGCGTAGAATAGATTATGATAAAGTATTGGTGAACGAAGCTTTACTAAGGTTAACGGAACCTAAGATTGTTAAGCTTAACAATACAGTACGATTGCCAGAAGGTGAAGGCATTAAAGTAACAATTTCAGAGGACCGAATGGAGGCAATCGCAAGATTTTATCCACCATCGCCAAATGGAAACACTATGAATTATACCGAAATAATTAATGACCTTGTAAAAGCAGGAGTGAAATATGGGGTTGTTGAAGAGAATGTAAAATCATTTATAAAAGAAAGAAATTATTTTGAAGATATTGTATTAGCACGTGGAACTCTACCGGTTCAAGGAAAAGATGCTGTTATTACTTACTACTTTAATACAGATTTGACAAGAAAACCAAAAGAGAATGAAGACGGTACGGTTGATTTTCATCAGTTAGATACCATTAGTAGAGTAAGCAAAGGAGAATTGCTAGCGACATTAGAGCCTGCGATTCAGGGAAAACCGGGGATTAGCGTAGTAGGAACTGCGATTCCACCGGAAAGAGTAGAACATAAATTTTTACGAGTTGGAACTAAAACGAAATTGTCCGAAGACGGATGTTCTCTATATTCTTTGGTTGACGGACATGTATTACTTATCGGTGAAAAGATAAATGTCTCTGATTCTTATGAAATAAAAGGAGATGTTGATGCTTCCACTGGAGATATTGAATACGATGGTAATGTTACCATTAAAGGCAGTGTACGTACAGGATACAAAGTAATCGCTAACGGGGATATCATTGTTGATGGCGTCGTAGAAGGTGCACTGTTACAGGCAGGAGGCCAGATTATATTAAAACGCGGTATACAGGGTATGAACAAAGGCGCCCTTATCGCAGCGGGTAATATAGTCAGTAAATTTATTGAGAATGCAGAGGTTAAAAGCGGTGGCTATTTATCTTCAGAAGCATTGCTACATAGTCGTGTTTCTGCAAGAGGCGATGTCATTGTTGGAGGGAAGAAGGGATTCATTACAGGAGGAGAAATCCGTTCTGGCACAATGATTCAAGCGAAAACAGCTGGTTCCACGATGGGGACGAATACTTTACTTGAGGTAGGGGTTGATCCAACCATTATTGAAGAGTATCGTCGCATTGAAAAAGAGTTACCGAATATGAATAAGGAGTTGGAACAACTTACTCAGAACCTTTTATTATATTTAAAGAAACTTAAGGGTGGAGAAAAATTACCGCCAGATAAGATGTTAATGATTAAAGCAATGTCGGTAAATAAAGAGGCACTTGAGAAAAAGAAAGCAGAAGCGACAGAACGTATGGAAGAGCTACAGTCTTTTATGGATGATAATGAAAGTGGTTGTATTAAGATAAGCGATACCATATATCCAGGATGTAAGGTTGTAATCTCGAATGTGGTATATTATGTGCGTAAAGAAACTGTTCACTGCAGTTTGGTAAGAGAGCGTGCCGATATAAAGGTAGGCCCTTACTAAGCCCATTTTCACCTAAGGGGGAGTCATTATGCCAATAACACCAATTGAAATGATATCGATACCAACGAAATCACAAGAAGCTTCATTCGTAAAAAGTGTTGAAAATCAAAGACCAGTGAACGAACAACTGGCTTTTGGAGCAAAGTTTCAAGAGGAAATTAAGCATCAGAGTGAACAAACGGTAGCAGCAACCAAAAGCGATAATCCAGAATATCGGTATGATGCAAAAGAAAAAGGGAATAACTCCTTCTATGAGCAACAAAAAAAACAAAAGAGAAAAGAGAAGAAAGAGAATAAAACCTCCGAAAAAAATGGGAAGGAACCATATAGAGGATTTGATATCAGAATATAAAGGGGAACATAGTTACTATGAGCACACCACAAATAATATTACTGATTGTCGGGGTAGCATTTATTTTGCTAAGTTTTTTACTTGTTGACCGACCAAAAGCAGGAAAAGGGCAATTTTCTCATGTTGATAGTTTAAATTATGAACTAAGTGAGGAAGAGAAGAAAAAAATAAGGCTACAGGTGCAAACAGTAATCGAACAGGAAATGAGCAATCGTTTAATCGATGCTGAGGACAAGCTAAATCAATTATCAAACGAGAAGATTATGGCTGTGAATGAGTTTTCTACGGGAGTTCTTGAAAAGATAGAAATAAACAACAGTGAAGTTGTCTTCTTATTCCAGATGTTAAAAGAAAAAGAAGAAGAACTAAAGGCAACATTTTCTAAGATGGAAACAGTGCGTAGAGATGTAAAGGATTTACTTGATAAACTCTCAAAGCTTATGGCTACAAGGAACAAGACTACTTCTGTGCCAGTGAAAACAGAAGAACACGATGAGAGTACCGAAGAAAAACTGAAAGCCCTTGAGGAAGCAGAAGCAATGGAATTTATTCATAAGGAAAAAAGTGATGAGAATTCTGAGGTTGATTCATCTTTATTAGTAGCAAAACATAAGGAAGAAATTATAGAACTTTATAAAAATAAGTATTCCGTTCTTGATATCTCGAAACAATTAGGACTGGGACAAGGTGAAGTAAAGCTTGTTTTAGATTTGTATGCTAAATAGTATGTCGTGGTTTATTTAGTGATGACATTTTAAAATAATTATTACTATTTAAGTATAGAATATGCCTAGAAATGGAGAAAAAATGAAGTTAAAATATTACATGAGGGGAATAGGAGTAGGCATCCTATTCTCAATAATAGTATTTTTAATAGTGGGTCAGGAAGAATTACAAATGACAGAGGAACAAATCATCGCTGCTGCAAAAGAACTTGGTATGGAAGAAAAGAAAACGATAGATTTGTCAGGACTAAATCCTACTCCAATCACATCACCGGGTGAGAATAGTGATACCTTGGGTGATACTAATAATTCGTCGAATGAAGAGCCAGGGGATTTAGAAGAAAAGGATCAGCTTCCATCCATCACGCCAGCATCTGATGAAAGTGATACAGATAGTTTAAAAACAGGTGATGATAAAAAAAAGGAAGAGGACACATCTGTAAATTCAGATGAACCAAAGAAAGATAATGATTCTAACGTAGATAACAATGATTCTACTGTAGATAATAATGATACTACTGTAGATAATAACGATACTACCGTAGATAATAACGATACTACCGTAGATATTAATGGCTCAGAGAGTGATGTAAGTTCCACAAATGGATCAGAGGAAATAAAGACCTTTACCATCTCAAAAGGAATGTATTCTCATGATGTTGCCGATTTATGTGAATCCATAGGCCTAGTAGAGAATGCAAAAGATTTTGATAGATACCTCATTCAGAATGGATATGCGAGTAATATTCGTATTAATCGTTATGAAATACCAGTCGGAGCAAGCTATGAGGA
>JAEWHR010000254.1 GCA_023387655.1 Bacillota bacterium | reverse complement strand
TGCTGAGCCAAGGAATTTACACGCTCCACTTGGTTCTTAATCTCAAAATTACATTCTTCCTGCAAACGACTTAAGCTTGTAGAAAGTGAATTCACATAGTCACAAGTACTTTGTGCCATGTTTGTAACCTGAGTTCGTACCGTTAAGTCTTCTGGTTGCTTACTTAATTCTTGAAGACTATTGTACATATTATCAAAATTAGTTAAAAATCCTTCTAACTTTACTTCATTAAAATAATTCTCAATGGAGGTTAGATAATACTCTTTGGTGGAGTATGCTCCATACATAGTATTATTTTTCATAAATTTCAAATCATAGTACTCATCTCGTATCTGAGTTACCCCCATAATATCGACACCAGTACCAACCATACCATAAGAACTATTCACACGAAGCGCTGTCCCAGCCTGTTGTTTTGCCACTTGTCTTGAAAAACCTTCTGTTTCAACATTTGCAATGTTATGAGCAGTGGTATTAAGTCCTGCCTGTGAAGCATACAGTCCGCTATTTCCTATGGAAAGTCCAAAAAATGTAGATGGCATTCACTCACCTCTTTCGTTTAACAAATACTGTTAATAGATTTACTTCTCTATATTTTTCCTATTTTTTTATATTCTTGTCACAATATGCTCTAGCATCTGATCAATCACATTCATATACCTAGCTGCAGCGTTGTACGCATGTTGGAACTTAATTAAATTAGTAAGTTCATCATCTGAGGATACACCAAGAACAGATTGACGCTGATTGTCAATGCTGGTTACCATCCCCTCTTGACTCTTTACAATCGTATCAAAACGCTCTCCAGTGGTTGCAATACTTCCAATTAACGCATTATAATAATCGTTAAAATTGGTTTTTGTCAAAGTATTTGGAGATAGCGTTGCAAATGGTTCTTGCCATGCCTGTAATAACTTTTCCGTTGTCTTAATGTCATAATCTCCAGTATTGGAACTCTGACTTAATGGCATCTTCGACTTATCCTCAATTAACTCCTGATTCACCACCAACTCACCAACAGTATACAAGGAATAATTATTATTTTTATCTTCCTCATTATAAACTTTAGCACGTATAAGTTCTCCATTCGCTAGGGTAATTTCTTGCTCCTTGGTATAGCGAAGCATAGACTTACGACTAAATAATTCAGTGCCACCCTCCCCATCGATTCCGATCGGAGCATTATCTTTATCAAAAATCTTTATGACCGTATCTTTTTCATACGTATAAGTATCACCATTGGGAAGTTCAATGGAGGTATTAGCTGCAATCACTACCTCTTTGTTAGGACACAAAATATCATTAATTGTTGTTACAATACCATGGATTAATTGATCATATTGAGCCTGTGTTGACATAACAATCGAAGGTTCTATTGTTTTGTTGTACGCCTTAACATCCTCTTTATATCTTTTTAATTCAAGATTATAAGACTCTTCATTTAAATTTCCAAACTCATCCAAATAATCCTCTTTATTAGGTGCTTTTGGAATATCTGTAGTTTTTGCTACTTTTGTTCCTCTCGCTAAGATAAATCCTTTTAAAGAACCTATATCCGAATTATCTGCAGAATTTGGAATTAAATCACGATTGAAAACCTCCACATTACCGTAAGTTGGCCAAATCGGAATTAACATCCCCGAATTTTCCATGGCACCAGTGGTATCATTATTAAATTCCTCATCCCCAAGTTCTCGTTGTCTAATTTGAGTTACTGTCATCGTACCCATATGGTGTGTAACATCCTCTGTCACAAATGGTACACCTTCTGCATTTACAGTAACTCTACCTTCTGGATTTTCTCGATATGTAATCGTAATCATCTGGGACAACTCATCTAATAGTTTATTTCTTGTGTCCCTTAAGTCATTCGCATTTTCATATCCATTACTTTCATAGGCACATATTCTATCATTTAATTCCGAAATCTGATCTCCGATTTCATTAATACGAGAGATCGTATTCGTTATTTTCAAATTCAGGTTTAACTGATAATCACTAAGTTGTTTAAATAAATTCTCAGCACGTTCAATAAAGCTGACACTTGTTTCCACAAGAGAAGCTCTCTTTACAATACTATCTGGCTCTTTTGCAAGCTCTTGTAAGTTATTCCAAAAGTCAGCAATGGAATCCTGAAATGCAACACCCTCAAGTTCACCCATTAAGTTTTCAATTTCGGATACTGTTTCATACTGAGAATCATAGAACCCTCGTCGCCCAAGCTCTTGTCGATAAGATTTATCTAAAAAGATATCTCTAACCTGACGAACAGCTGCTGTTTCTGCTCCAAGCCCTGTTTGCATTGGAGAAATATACGATTGTCCTATTGTTCGATATTGAGAAGTCTGTAATACTGTTTGCTGTCTAACATAACCTTCCGTATCTACGTTTGCAAGGTTGTGGCCAGTAGTATTCAGACCATTTTGACTGACATTTAATCCAGATACGCCTACATATAAGCTACCCATTAGGCCCATGGAAATTCACCTCTCTTTGCATCATTTCTTTGCTAAAATAACACCCTAACACCCACATATATACAATCTACTTTCCTATTGTATACTGCTTAAATACGAAGTGTGAAAATTGCTTTCTATTTTCTCACTACCTATTGCTTCGCATCAAACATCCCTGTCTGCGCAGCTGGCATCTCAAATTGAGAGGCTCCTTTGGTATAATTGGTGCTCCCCGGTGACATCCTTGTACTCTGAATTAAATTCATATTGAATTCAATCATCTCTAGGGATTGTTGAATTAAAGATTTATTTTTTTGATTAAGTTCTACTAATTGATGAAGCGTAGTTGTTAAAGAATCATGAATTATGGATAATTCTTTTTGTTCCTCTGGCTGTTTCTCTAACAGTGCAATAATTGCTTTCATGGTCAGTGTTTCTGGTTTACGGTTAATTACCGTCCCAATATTTACAATAACCTCTTCTCTCTTGCGCTCCAGAGCATTCACTTTCTCTACCGTAATTTGCTCTTCATCTGTTATCTGCTGCAAGGAAGCGAGGTCATTGTCTATAATCACTTTAGTTTTTTTCGCCGCAATCGGTATCATCTCTTGATAAAGCTGTTCCTCTGCGCGAAGCGTTGTTATTAATTCCTGTATCAGGCTTGCCAATTGATTACCTCCGATCTACCTATATCTAACAAGCTTCTTCTCGTATTAATACTCCTGCATATCGTATCTGCTTACAGATTCGATATTTCTACATTAGAAAGTACACTCTATTCAAAGAAGTCATTTATCATCTTGTCTGCTAAATCCTCGAGGCTTATCTCATATTTACCCGATGCAAGCTTTTGTTTGATATCCTCTACCTTATCTTGACGAATATCTGGCGCTGCTGAAACCGCTTGCTTTGCTATCTGATAATCCTTACCCATCTGTGAGATTTCAACGCTGTCCTTTTTATTACCATCGTATAGTTTGGATACTTTTCGTGTATCGTTTTTCTGATAAAGTTGATTAACTTTACTTAATGCATCAATACGCATACAACTCACCACCTAACTAATAATACTTGATTATTGAAACACGTCCTTTGTTTCGATAATATTTTTCCTATATTGAAACACGTCCTTTGTTTCAATACTATAACTTCAATACTACCTTATTTATCGGATGTTTTCTTTTTTACTTTATACTAAGTAGGAATAATTTTATTACTTTGTTCTTCATTTATATACTAAGCTTTCTTTTATAAATGATGTAAACTTACACCATCGTAACAGCTATTATATCGTACTAATATAGAGTTTACATTAGGACTTATTAAGGAAAATACGGTAATTTTTAGTATCGATCAGATAATCCGACAAGGTCTGCTAGTATCACAATCGTTACGACAAAAAGTGGCTACAAGAAATTCTGTTATTAAAAACCATAACAAAATTTTTGTAACCACTTCATCTCAATCATTTCAAAATAAAGTAATTTAAAACAACACTGAAAACGATTAAGCACAGTTGATCATTACAAACAACAATTACTTTTGAACAATCATTTTTTATAGAATCATAAGATTATTTTGCATATTACTCTCTTATCAACTCTTATTTTTGCTTTAAAATATCACAAAAATCAAAAGTTGCAAAATAATCCTCTGGAGTTTCTGCTCTACGAATTAATTTTACCGAACCGTCTTCTTTTAATAAAAGTTCTGCAGATTTCAGTTTACCATTATAATTATATCCCATTGCAAAACCATGGGCACCAGTATCATGAATCACGAGATAATCTCCCTTTTCAACCTTTGGCAACATGCGATCGATTGCGAACTTATCGTTATTTTCACATAAAGACCCAACCACAT
>JAEWHR010000227.1 GCA_023387655.1 Bacillota bacterium | reverse complement strand
AACACCTGTATGTTCTAACTGCTAAAAAACTTAACTTTCTTCTAAATAATTGCATTTGTACATATTGTGTATTATGATACTATATAAGAATTAAGCAGGGAGGAAACAAAACATGAACCCAATGAATCCAATGAAATTACTTAAAATCAAAACTGCAATAGAAGCATTTAAAACGAACCATCCAAAATTTCCATTGTTTTTAAGTGCAGTTACAAACAATGCGTTACAAACTGGTACTGTGATTGAAATCAATGTAACAGATGTAAATGGTAAAACCTATACTTCCAATGTTAAATTGACCGATTCTGATATTGAGCTCATAAAAGATATGAAAGACACATTTCAAAACTAGTGAGCGTAGTTTATCATTCTAGTAAATGCCATGTAATGAACAAATTTTATGTATATGATACGTGTTCAAGGTTACAAAAAATACAAAAAATTACGATTAACGAATTTATTATAGAAAGACGATAAAAAACAGCTGGGTTCCATCATGAATCCAGCTGTTTTTGCTCTTAAATATAGATAATGGTGAGCTTTTTTATTCGATATATAATTTTAAAATTTTATTCTTATTTACCTGTCTGTAGAGGTTTTATTTCCTTATGATACACATGTTTTAAGAAGATTAAAGAAAGTATTACTGATACTACTTCTGCAATAGGAAATGCCCACCATATTGCATGAATTCCTTGTTTGGATAAGAGAAATGCTGCTGGTAATAGTACAACCAATTGACGAAGCACGGAGATAATCAAGCTCAACATTCCATTTCCTAGAGCTTGAAACACAGAACTTGCTACAACACTAACTCCCGCAAATAAGAAACTAATACTGATTACTCGAAGTGCTACTATCCCTATTTCCATCATATCTTCAGATGCCTGGAAGATTGCTAGAAATTCTCTAGGAGCTATTTCCATAAGTACGAATCCAATTAACATAATCAAAATGGCATAAGCGATACTTAATTTGATTATCTTAACAATACGCTTTGGTAGTCTTGCACCGTAATTATAAGCAATAATAGGAATCATACCATTATTTAAACCATAGACCGGCATGAATACAAAACTTTGTAGTTTAGTATAGATACCCAATACAGCAGTTGCTGTTGAAGAAAAAGTTATTAATATCTTATTCAATCCAAAAGTCATTATGGATACTATAGATTGCATTATGATAGCTGGAAAACCAACTTGATATATTTGCTTAATAATGATGCCATCTGGTTTAAACTTCTTTAAATTTAAATGTATTTCATGGTTATATCTTTGATTTAAGTAAATTCCAATAATTAAGCCACAGATTTGTCCTATTACTGTTGCAATTGCGGCACCAGTTACTCCAAGCTCTGGAGCTCCCAATAATCCAAAAATCAGGATTGGATCAAGAATAATGTTGATAATTGCACCGGCTGCTTGTGAATACATTGAATAGATGGTTTTACCTGTAGATTGTAGCAAACGTTCAAAGGTAATTTGTCCTAACTGTCCAAAAGAAAAAATAGTACAAATGGATAGATAGGAAACACCGTATTCAATGATTTGTGCATCTTCTGTCTGTGTAGTAAAAAATAGTTTAGTAAAAAAGATACCAAAGATGAGAAAGAATAAATAGCTAACTGCAGTTAGAAAGACACCGTTATTTGCTACTTTGTTTACTTTCTCTTGATTTCTTTCACCAAGATATCTGGACAATAAAGAGTTTATACCAACAGCAGTACCAACTCCTATTGCAATAATTAAATTTTGTACTGGAAAGGCTAGCGAAACAGCTGCTAATGCATTTTCATTAACTCTCGCAACAAACAAGCTATCCACAACGTTATACAATGCTTGTATTAACATCGAGACCATAATTGGCAAGGACATGGTAAGTAATAATTTATTTTCTTTCATCACACCCATCTTGTTTAGTTTCAATGTTGTTTCGTTATTCATCGTTACCTCCTTCGTTTTCTATAAACTTCATCGTAGTAAATAAATCGCTAATAGCTTAGTAAAAATATGCAATAAATAATTTTTTACTAAAAAATTATCTATGTGCAAAAACTCCTTTTTACACAAAAAAAATCTTGCAACCAACGTGCAAGAATTTTTCAAAACAACGATTAGCTTAAGTAGCAATCTGTTGTTTATGATATGAAAGAAAAAGCAAACCAACTTATCAAGTCCTATAGTTGCTCTTCTATATAAGGATAAGCAAGGTAGACTGCTTGCAAGAGTCTATCTTGTAAATAACTTATTTTATAAATTTTGTATATCGTAGCGATTTGATACCACATCAACCTGAAAAATTATAACATACTGTAAGTAAGGAAGCAATGAAAATCTTTTACTCTCATTACATTTTCTTCCTTACTACTGATGTAGAATCATTTAGTTTCTTATGATAACAGGTGTGTCATTCCTTTTCTTTCACAGTATCAAGAGAAAGTCTTAAGATACTTGCGACCTCTTCCTCCGATATCCTAGTATAATCAGAGAGTTCCATAACAGTTGGTATAACTCCATTTTCTTCTGCTAATGCCTTTTGTGCTTCATTAATCAACGTGATTTTAGATAAAATAGAATTTTCCATATCATCTTCATTCATTACTTCATCAATATAATTTTCTAGTGCTTGTAATACGGATTCCTTTAAGTACTCTTTTACATCTATCTTTTGATTAATTCCAAGTAATTGTTTTAAACCACCAAGAAGTCCAATGTTACCTTCTTGAATTAAATCCTCCATATTTACAGCATAGGATTTATATTTTTTTGTTAATTCTACAACTGTCGACAACCAATGATCGAATAAACTTTGGCTTACAGATTCATCTCCATTTATTAACCGAACATAGGCTCTTTCTTCCTGCTCTGGAGTTAATCTTGGTAAATCTTTAATATCCTCTAAGTACATTTTTAAATATACTGAATTCTTTTCTTTATTTTCTTGGGATAAATCATCTTCTACCATTGTAGAATTATCATTTTTATTGTCTTCTTTTTCTCTTTCCTCGACAGGGGTTAGCAAATATTGATAGACCATTTCCTGCTGCTCCTTTGTAAGAGTCATACCATCAAAATGTGTTAATATATCTTCTTTTGAAAGTGGTTGTTCTGATACTTTTGCTATCTCCGTCAAGGAACGAAGGGTTTCTAAAAATTGAATCTTATCTATCATAAAGTCCTCCAATAATGTTATATCGTATTATCAATAAATTTAGTACTTCATAAAAAATCTTTCTATCTTGTTTTCTCTTTTAATCATTTACGACAATGGTCCTATTATACATGAAATTTATTATTTTGTCTAACAACCTGTTCTAAACCTAATTATAACAATATCTTCACCTGGTTAAAAGAGCCATGAAATCCCTTTGTAAGAAAACCATCTTACTCCGTTACATCATGACTCTTTCATTTTTGGTCTTATTCTTATTGTTCTTCCTCTTACTATTATTCTTTCACTTACTATTATTCTTTCACTTACTATTATTCTTTTA
>JAEWHR010000226.1 GCA_023387655.1 Bacillota bacterium | reverse complement strand
AAGATTCAGACGAACTAGGGTTTATCTTGAAAATCATAGGAGATACTAATAGTCCATACCGTATAGAGTATAAAACAAAGATAATTGGTTTATCAAAACAAGAATATACCAATACTGCAACCATTGAAGGGATTCCTTATAGTGCGAAGATAACAAATCCTACCTATGATAAGTTCTTAAGTAAAACAGCAGATAGTTTTTTTAATGCCAAAAGAAATATTTAAGAAAATATTTCTATTTCTATTCTTGCTTCCTACTTTAGTAGTATTAAGTTATGCTAAAGTACAGGCAAATGCCATCGTCGAATTAGAGGAAAGTCATTTATCAGAAGGTTACATTTCAACGATTATGAAGGAAATAAATGAATCAGTATATGTGATTGTAATAAGCAAAGATAGAATATCTTATAACTATTCTGTCGTAGACGGAGGAAACTATCCTTTTACTTTAGGAAATGGAACGTACCAGGTTATGATAGGTCAAAAAGTAGCAGGTAATAAATACGTAAGCATTATTAAAAAAGAAATCAAAGTTAATATTAAGGATGAAACTTCTGTATATCTTCAATCGAATGAAGCAATCGATTGGGAAAATGAAGACAGCAGAATACTTAAGAAAGCAAAAGAATTAACTAAAAATTCTAAAACAAATTTGGAAAAGGCAAAAGTAATACATAGTTATATCACAAAAAATTATGCTTATGATAATAAAAAAGCGATTAGGATTAAAAAGGATTATACTCCTGATTTGAAAGACTTTTATAAAACGCAAAAAGGGATTTGCTTTGACTATGCGACGTTAACAGCAGTAATGCTTCGCAGTGTAGGCGTTCCTACGAAAGTAGTAAAAGGATATGAATCCAGTAATCCTGATGTTTATCATGCATGGAATCAAATATATGATGAAGCGACAGAACAATGGGTAATTATAGATACTACTTATGATGCGTCATACCATGCATCAGGCAAAAAGAAATCTTTTGAGAAGAGTGTTGAAAATTACACATCAGATAAATACTATTAATAAATTTAAATAATGCTCTGTATCAAGTAAGCGGGTGATTTCATTAGGAATCCTCCGAATACTTGATTCAGGGCTATTTTTTTCAGGCTTTGTACAAAGTTTTGGGGTATGATTTTTTTCATTGTTTTTGCTAAGTTATAAATAAATCAAAAGAGAAAACTTGGTTATACCTATTCTTTCACTATTATAGTTCTTTCGTTATGTTATAATTTTATTAAACTAGATGCGCGCTAGAGGTATTACGAAAGATAATATAAAAACTTAAGAGAATATAAAAGCTTAAGAGAATACAAAAGCTTAGGAGAATACATAAGCTTAGAGAATATAAAAGCTTAGAGAATTTAAAACTAAAGAGAATTATGAAGAGATTAAGAGTATAATGAAAAGCTTAATAGTAAAGGATAGAAGAGCTTCGAACAATCAAGATACTTGTCAATTTATCTTGCAGGCAAGAAAAAGAGTAACATAAAATTGTGAGGTGTATATGAAAAAAGATCAATTATTAAAGGAAAGATTACTAGATATAATTAATATGACACCGGAAGGATATTTATCCGATGACTTAACGATTGAGGATTTCCAAAGAATTCATAAGCAATTTTTCAAAAAAATCTTTGAAATTAGTTCCGTTGATATTTCGGATCTTCTTGGGTATGGAGAGTTTTCAGAAGATGCAATCTTGCCATATGATACATGTAGAGAGTTTCTAATCGGTACATTTTGCGAGGAGGAAGAAGGGTATTGGTATCATTGGAAGGAGATGTTTCAAACATCACTATTAGAGGAAGCTGTGTTTACTCGATTTTATAAAAAGATGATAGAGTATATACCCTATTGTGAGGGAAAACGTTTCTTATTTTATAACAATACATTTTTCTGTAATATGTTAACCGATGGTGAAACTTTAACTGGATTTCCGGATTGGAGCAGAGCTGGTATTGGTGACTTCTTACTTGATTTTGCAATAATGGATTTGAATAAACCATACCTTCTGATTCCAGAGTTATTATGGGATTATTGTAGGGAGGAAGGAATTGAAATACCGAATTTTAAAGAACGTTATTTATGCATGGCATTTTATAAGGCAATGGATTGCCTACGTTGGCACGCTTCCATTGATGATGAGGAGTCTTGTAATTCAATCGTGAAGTATTTACATGAACTAGAAGAACGTGTCAACAAAATATGTAAGAGGACTTAAGAGATGAGATATGAAAATGCTAAGAATATATTACCCCAGGAGTTATTAAGAGAAGTTCAGAAATATGCAGAAGGAAAGATTTTATATATTCCTTCTAAGGAAGATAAGAAAGAATGGGGAGAATTAACGGGTTACCGTAAACGATTACAAAGAAGAAATCAGATGATTTGTAATAAATATAAGAACGGTATTACGGTATCGGAGTTGTCAGAGGAATACTATTTATCTGTGGATTCCATTAAAAAAATATTGTATTCAAAGAAAAGAGAGGAGTACCATTATACAGCGACAGTAACATCAGCACTCGCTTATCAAAATGCTGGTATGTTGGAAGAATGGATTCATACTTATCTTCAATTTTCCTGTAGTAATTGCATTGTATCGAAACATCTATTTAGAGAGCAAGGAGTATTTAGTACGCTTGTAAAACTACCATTGAGATTGATACGAGTGGAATCATCAAAACATGATTTGTTAAAAACAATAGATATAGAAAAGAAAGTAGTAGAGATTGATGAAGAAGAATTAAAGAAAGCAAATCCCGTAGAAATGATAAAGTATGAGATTCAAAGTACATATGTTAATACACCGCCCCTTTTACTTTTATTTGAAAAGAAAACATTTAAACTCTTAGAACAAGAGGAGGTATTTTATCAACTAAAGCAAGCGCTAACAAATGCATGGCCGGTAGTTATTTGGATGAAAAAGGGGCCAGATTATGAGCTGTTTCAGAAGCAATATGGAAGTGTATTACGTCCTTTAGATAATTGCTAAGGCTATATTAGTTGTTTAGGCTATATTAGTTGTTAAGACTATATTAGTTGTTAAGGCTATAATTAGTTGTTAAGGCTATAATTAGTTGTTAAAGCTATAATTAGTTGCTAAGGTTATAATAAGCTGCTAAGGCTATAATTAATTCTAACAGGATCTGATTTTAAAAATGAAAAAGGAACATACAGGTAATTTTGGAGAGTTGAATCACTTTTTGAAATAATACGGTATGTTCCTTTTTTACTTTCTATTCTAATAATAAATCTGACGATTTCCGCTAATTGTATCATTGATGGAATATTTTAACCATTCCACTGCTTTTTGGGTATTACGCTCGGCAATGTAGTTACATAGGATTTCTGTATTTCTATAAAGTACTTCTAATCCATAGAGACGGATAAAACGCTCCCACAAAAATAGTACAGGAATCTTAAAAGAAGAAAAGATTAGCGGCATTAAGGTATTACCAGAGAGACAAGCGAGTTCGTGCTGAAAATGAAAGGCGATTTCGCTTGCAGCTTCCGGAGATTTCGCTTCACCTAACTGTTTAACATAATCTTTTAATTTTAAGATTTCCTCCTCAGTAATCTTTGGAATGCAGAGTTCTACTGCCAGAGTGTCAAAGGCAATTCTCAGTTCTAAAATCGAGCGAATTTCTCCATCACGTAAGACACCACCATTATAATTCATAATAGAGATCAAAGTTTCAAGTGTTCCGTTTCTTCGATAATCAGCTACGAAGGTACCTACTCTTGGTTTAATAGTTAAAAAACCCTTTCTCCCAAGCTCAGCAATACCAGCGTTAACAACCGCACGGCTAACCTGCATGGATTGAGCCAAATCTCTTTCTGGGGGAAGTTTTTCGCCGACAGGTAATTTTCCTGATAATATCATAGTCTCAAGTTCGTGTATAAACAATTCCTTTAAGGAGGGAGCACTAAGCTTTGTAAATTCCATAGGTTTGGTTTCCTTTCTTCTTAAATCTATGTTCCATGTGATTTGTAGATAGAATTTTCAATCTATCTTGTAGATAAGTTTTCAATCTATCTTGTAGATGAGTTTCCAATCTAGCTTGTAGATAGAGTTTCCATTGTAGCTTGTAGCTTGAGTTTTCTTTGTAAATGTAGTTGAGTTAACATTATAGTCTGTTATAGTAGTTTGTAATTTCTATAACAAATTTCAGTTTATCCTAGCTTGGCTGTGGTTCAACCACATACCAATATTAATTATATAGAAAATACAGGTAATTTTCAAGTGAAAAATACATAAAACACATAGAAAATAAAAGAATAATTAGGTCAATATTGACTATAAAATGTTAATATGTTAATATTTTATCAAATCATTGATACTGTGGTATGACCAGAAGAGATGAGGGGATAGGGAATGGTCCCATCAGTTCCATTGATGTGAATTTAATTGCGTATAAAAAGGAGGATGTGAAAGTGTTTACGTTCAATTATGAAAGTGGGGCAACAGCATTATCTGTATGGCTTGTCTGGATTCTTGTATTTGCATTACTATTTGCACTTAATGAATTTACCAGAAGATCTACGGTGGGAGGGTTTGTCTGTTTTATCATTTTACCAATCGTTTTATCAGTCCTATGGTTTACTGTATTAAGCGACACTACATACACAGACTGGTTTCACTTAGCTAAAGTATATTCAGCAACAGCGGGATGTATAGGTTTTTGGTGCATTCGTCATCTTCGTGGAACGAACAAGAAGACAGGTAAAGAATGGCGTTTGGCAAACAATCGAATTGCCTTATGTTTTCCGCCATTAATCTTAGCAATCAATATTTTAGAAGCGGTTGCAAGAGATATTGAAATTGGACTTCAATATTCAAAAGGTGGTATGTTGGCAGATGGTTCTATGTATGTTCTTGGAGGTCCTTGGAACTTCATGAATGCAGCTGCTGGAATTTTAAATATCATAACCATAACTGGATGGGTAGGCATCTGTATCAGAAAGAAAACAAAGTCTGATAAAAGCCAAGATATGTTATGGCCGGATATGATGTGGTTCTGGATTATTGCTTATGATTTATGGAATTTTGCTTACACTTACAACTGTTTACCAGGTCATGCTTGGTACTGTGGATTTGCATTATTATTAGCGCCAACCGTATGTGCCTTCACAGTTGGAAAAGGTGCATGGTTACAGCACCGTGCTCATACTTTAGCGTTATGGTGCATGTTTGCACAGACGGTACCTGCATTTATTGATAAAGGCAGATTTGCAGTATCTTCAACTTATAATAGGGGGGCATTATTTATTTGGAGTTTTGCAGCGTTACTGGTTAATATCGCGGTAGCTGTCTTTATGGTTTACCATGCAAGAAAAACAAAGAGAAATCCATACAAACAAGAATTGTATGTTGATATGAAGAAATTCCAAGAAGTAAAAGTGTTAGCGGATCCATCCACGGGTAAATAAGCATAGATAACTATAGGAGAAAGAAAAATCTTTTGTAAGTTAACCATAGATGGTATAGGAGCAAAAGATAACTTTTATAAAGTATGTTTAGAAATTATAAAAAAGCTTGCTATAACAAAAAGCAATGCAGGAAAGAGGTAACTTATGAAAGAGTTCAAGATACTTGAGATTAAGCAAAGCGTGTTTGAAGATAATAATAAGGACGCTGATCTTCTTCGTGAGGATTTAAAACAAAAGGGAGTGTTTTTACTAAATTTAATGTCTTCACCGGGAGCAGGTAAGACAAGTACATTAAAAAAGACGATAGCACTACTTAAAGATGAGATGTCTATTGGAGTTATGGAAGCGGACATTGATTCTGACGTTGATGCAAAAACGATAGCGGAAACAGGTGTTAAGGTAATTCAGTTACATACCGGAGGAATGTGTCATCTTGATGCAGATATGACGAGACAGGGTCTTCTTGGACTTGATACATTAGGACTGGACCTTGCTATCTTAGAAAATGTAGGAAATTTAGTCTGTCCTGCAGAATTTGATACAGGTGCTAGTAAGAATGCAATGATACTTAGTATACCGGAAGGAGACGACAAACCTTTAAAATATCCATTGATGTTCTCTATTGTTGATGTGTTATTGATTAACAAAATAGATGTATTAGAACATTTTGATTTTAACTTGGAAGTTTGTGTCGAACGTGTTAAAAAAATAAATCCGAACATTAAGATCATTCCTATCTCAGCAAGAACAGGTGAAGGAATTGATATGTGGGCTGATTGGTTACGTACAGAAGTTAAGGAATGGAAGGAAGTATAAACATAAATTCTATTTGGAGGTATCCTATGGTAAAAGAAAAAGTTCTAGACCTAGCCAATCATATTAGCAGAAAGAAACGTGGTTCTAAAAATGAAATCAAAGCAACCGATCCAGAGTATAGAATACTTGAGCCAGTAGTTACTGAGGAAATGGCTGAAGTAGCCTTATGTATGGAGATTAGAAAAAAGGCGACAGCGAAAGAATTAGCCTTGAAATGCGGTAAAAGTGAAGAAGATACAGCAAAACTATTGTGGGAATTAGCAGTAGCAGGTGTCTTATTTGTTAATAGTATCGAAGGTGTGGATCATTATTGGTATGATACTTGGGTTCCTGGTATCATGGAAATGATGGTAAATAACAAAGAAAATGTGGCGAAGTATCCTCAGATAGCAGAAAGCTTTGAAGC
>JAEWHR010000205.1 GCA_023387655.1 Bacillota bacterium | reverse complement strand
AACATCTTTGGCTCTCCAGCATTCATCATGGCAGGGTGCATTGCAAATTTTTACGTGGTCGTGTACAGCTTTGGTAAACTCTTTGTCCTCGTTGCTGAAATCGCCGAAATCAAGAAAATTAAAGATTTGAAACGACCAATTATTTTTTCCTTCAACTCTCATCCAGCCAAGATTATACCCGTTAAAAGGTATTTTCCCAAAAGCGGACATATTTGGTGTCAGTTGATTTTCATTTAAGTAAGCCGCAAATTTTAGTGCACTTTCCTGCAATTCACCGTCAAGAAGTTCAATGATTACATCTTCTATTTTGTTGTACTCTTTTTGTTCAGACATTTTTACCTCCAACTAACTATTTAATTAACCTAATGTTAAGTTAGATTATTCTTCAATAAAGTTCCTCGTGCAACTCATAATACCATTCTTCTACTTCTCTCAATCTTCTTTCCATCTCATCCAACGACTTTACTTGTATGAGTTATTCCAATTGGTCAACATCAGCAACACAATTATCCATGCGAAAGCATAAAGCTATGCCAACTTCATTTTGAACCATATTTGCTGCTATTAAAGTAAGGTTATATGAAGTGGCGATCTCAAGCTGATTATAATATTTTCCAAACCAATTTATTTTCTTCACTCTATAATGTAATAATCTTTTAAGAGTAAATTGAACTAAGTAAATTAAAAATCACAATCTAAATTTAAATACATTATTTATAGATTCCTTATCAAACGTTTTTATAGCCATTTTGTACATTGCCTTTGCATGTATTCTATCATGCCATATAAAACGTCTTAGTACTTTTCTTAATGACCATAGCTCATTATTGCTCCCAATAACAACTTTATTATTCAAATAACTCAAATTCTGTTCCAATCGTTCAAATCCCTTTTTTCTACACTCAAAAATAGTTCCATTATTATCTACTTCTACTCCTATTTCACCAAAATAATAGGAATTTACACTTTTCGTATGTTCATACATCTCATTTGCAGTTCTTGGTACTTCACCATAAAAAGTATTTCTTTGGGGTAAAATACTTTTGTTCTTATCTGGAATATCTTCGTACAATTTTAAAAAATCTTTTGCGGATTTTAAAACTAATTCTTTTAATTGTGTATATTCCTCTATTGATAAAGGCTTTTTTTCTTCATCAAATAGTACTTCTGAATCTGCATCACATATTTGTAAAATGCTTTCTTTCTCTTGTACAATCTCAGTAGTTAAAGATTCTGGTACAATTTCACCCTTCCAATCAAGATATGTATTTACTTCTTGCTGCATTTTTGCCAATGCAATTTCCTTTGTTTTCCCTCTGGTAAATGCACCAATGTAATTGTCAGAATACATGATTGTATCATTCCCGTTATGTTCCCAAACACATCTGATTATCATTCTAAGTCTCCTCCTTGAGATCCTTATTTATCTTGTAGTAATTCATATACACAATAAAGTTTTTTTCTATATTCTAATAACTTCTAATTTGATACTAAGTTATAACTCGATTGAGACTCGAGATAGCACCTCAAGGGGAGTTTCCAGTTGGAAGAAGTCATGCTTTCGCTTTGTAGGTTGTGTTGTTCCTTCTTGTAAATACCAGGCTGCTTGAACTGCATCCATCCCGAGTTTTCTAGCAGTTTCCAACTCTTCACTGCCTCCGTCTCCAACATATACACATTCCTCTGCCTTTACAGAAAAAGCATACATACATCTTTGGAAAATCTCCACTTCTGGCTTTTGAATTCCCTGTTCATATGAAAGATAAACAGCATCAAAATATGGAAACAGTTCACTTCTTCGGATTACTTCAGCTTCCTCAGAAAAACAGTTACTTATTAATCCAATCAAAAATCCTCTTTTTTTCAATGTTGAAAGCATTGGAATAATTTCAGAATGTAGATGTCTAAAACACTCTTCCTTTGACGCTATACGTTTTTCTACGATTTTCTTTAAAAGTGCTTCAGAGTAACAATGATTCTCTCTAAGAATGAATTCCAATGCTTCCTCCAATGTTAACTTTCCTATAGTACGTTCATGTTCTGTCGTATGCCAACGTGCTTGAAATTTATCTTCTGGAATTCCTGCGTCCTCTGCCATCTGTGTTCCAAAATATAGCGGTCCATAATAGTGTGTAATTAAAGTTTCAAACATGTCAAAAATTACTGCTCGTGTCATTGTTTTTATTCTCCTGTAAAATCTAAATTCTCTCTTAATTAACACAATTTATTATATCAATAGATAAATGATAACACAGTACTCTCATATTTAGTAATTAATAAGTGGTCAAATGTATCCTCGATTGATCAAAATGTAATACTGCCGCCTCTATGTATATGCTGTTAGATTATGTTATAAAATATAAACTAATTAACAAGCTACTTTTTAATATCAATTACTAGGATGTTTTTATCTTAGTAAACATGATACCTCTTTATCAAGCCATACTTCAATATCCTGGTTTATATCAATTATTGAATCATCCAAAGGAAAGCTAAATCCGTGACAACCTTTTTGGCAGGGTTCTCCGAATAATTTCTTGTTGCATCCATAACCCCGAGAGATTATTTCCTGTAAAGGCAATGGAAACGTTTCAATAATATCAGAATATTTGTGAGTGTTTTGTGCCTTTATGAGGATGCGGTAACCAGATTCATGTGCTGCCGATAACGTCCATATTTCTTTATTTTTATGTGAATAGATAAACCGAATACCAAGATAAAATACATCCACTATACATTTTAATCCCGCGTCCAGATAACGCTGATGCAGTTTCAAAGCAAAATCTTGTACCATGGTAGGCAACGGAGCAACAAAATCTTTCAAGATAGAGATAACTTCTGTATCTTCCTCTTTCAAAACCCTATAATCGCACCGCAAGAAAATATCATGATTACCCTTGGCGTTCAAATTTTTTTGGGCAATCGCCATGACCTTCAACCCTGTTAGCATAACAGGATTATCTGGATATGAAATTTTAAGTGATGCATCTTTAGACAGATCTAATGTTCGCGCATCTAAGTCGATACCATCAAAATAAATACCGCAGCCAGCCAGAAATTTCAAGGCTTCCATTAGTTTTGGAATAGAGATTTTCGCTTTCATCTGACTGCCGTCCGCACCTATGACGGAGGTGAGTAATATCAAGTCGTCAAGCAATATTGACCCACCGTTTTCCTTGAGTTCTCCATGATATCCTATATTGAACAATATGCTTTTGACGTTATTCAGGAATGGATAGCTTACCGGCAAACTTGGATGAGAAACATTATTCTGCGTGTTTTTGACAGGTTTGTCATATAAACTACCGTCAGCAATTAAGCGGTCGCAGATCAAATAGAGTAGATCCCTGAAAGCAAGAATGCCGTTACGTATATTTTCTTCTCCAGAAACGTGTTCAAACATAGCTTTGAGAGTATATGTTTCAGGTATATTTGGCGGAATTATATTTTTTATATATCTCGCCATATCACTAATCGTATTTTGCATTAAATTACTCCTCATTTTTATTTATTTCTGGTTAAAACATTTCATAGATAAGATCAAAATCATTATGATAATGAATGCAATACTTCTCGATTAAATTACTTATTTACATCACTGGACAAAAGGTGTAGAAAAGATAACAATATTTTCATAATGATTGGTCGAAGATTTCTAATTGCTCTCTTTTCAACCTTGCATTTTCTCTAACATTAGTCTAACTTATAAGCAATAATTCAAATTATAGTTTCAGCCACAAAGCAGGACGGACGCCCCCTGTACATTTGCCATCACTGATGTTGCCTTTCAATATATTGTTGCCTTGAATACCTATATTACCGTCAGTTCCGAAGATGTACACAGCTTTTACATTAACGCGGCCGGGCGACCGAAGCCACCACCACCAACACCATTCTTTACCCTGAAGTCTAGCTAATCGTTTACTGTTGTTTTCATCTTTTCTTTCAAACCAATATCTTTGATTTTTTCCTCGGTTATACAGTTTTGAACTGCTATCACCGAAATATTTGCACACTTCCTCAAGGCTTAATAAAAATATGCTGTCCCTCGTATC
>JAEWHR010000147.1 GCA_023387655.1 Bacillota bacterium | reverse complement strand
GGTTACATGTCAGATACTCCAGTTTTACTTGCGAAAAACAAGAAGATTATGAACTTCCCAGATGTTTCAGTATATTGTGATGAGTTTAGAGGACTTGGAATTGCTCATTTACAAAATTGCTATTTTGCTGAATAACACAAAAATTAAATTTGACCTATAAATATTAGCTAGAAGGCAGATGACATAGTGAAGCGTTGAGCCTTTGATTCCTAGTCAATCTGCCTTCTAGACTTTTTATGACAAATGTAAGATGGCGTAGTAAGCTTTCTATAGTATAAGGAAAGGAGGGGCAAACATGTTAAAGTACATCTTGAAGAGAATACTAGTTTTTATCCCTACGGTATTATTAATATCCATCGCAATCTTTTTTATCATTCAATTACCGGAAGGAGATTATGTAACGAGTTATGTTTCAAGAATGTCAGCTGAGGGTGAGGTGTTTACCGCTCAAGATATAGCATCGTTAAGAGCTCAGTATGGCCTTGATAGTCCCTGGTATATTCAGTATCTTCAATGGATGAAGAATATCGTTACAAAAGGAGATTTTGGATATTCCTTCGCTTACTCAAGACCAGTATGGAGTGTAATAATGGATCGATTGCCTCTGACAATCATTGTATCATTAACCATTATGCTTTTTACTTATCTTGTTTCAATCCCAATTGGTATCTACAGTGCACTTCATCAATATTCAGTAGGAGATTATGTATTTACCGCAATTGGATTTTTGGGTATGGCAACACCGAACTTTTTAGTAGCAATTCTATTAATGTATGGATCATTTCAATGGACAGGGGACCCATTGATCGGTTTGTTCTCAACAGAAATGTTGCAGAATGGTATTCATTTATATAATTTTCCGCAGTTTTTAAAACATATGATTATTCCTACGATTGTAATTGGTACATCAGGAACTTGTGGCGTTATACGTACTGTAAGAGCACAAATGTTAGATGAGTCGATGAAACAATATACCTTAACAGCGAGAGCAAAAGGTGTTTCAGAGAAGACAATCACTTATAAATACTGTTTAAGAGCAGCGCTAAATCCAGTAGTGAGCGGATTGGCTGGTTCTTTATCAAGTATATTCTCCGGGTCAACTATTTCTGCAATTGTAATGAATCTGGCAATTCAAGGACCAGTGTTATATGATGCTTTAAAAACCCAGGATATGTATCTGGCGGGGACAATCTTACTTGTTCAAGCAATCCTTGTAGTAATAGGTACATTACTTTCTGATATTGTATTGGCATGGTTAGATCCTAGAATTAGATATTCGGAGAGGAGTGAGTAATTTGGCATTATTTAAGAAGAAAGTAAAAAATGAAGAAGACTACTACCTTGCTTCTCAATGGTCTTTAATGGGAAAAAAGTTAATGAAACATAGATTGGCAAAAATCAGTATATTCCTGCTGGGATTTCTATATTTTGTCGCATTGTTTGCAAATTTTATTGCACCGTACGATTTAGTATCTTATGATTCTAAAACAATGAATATGCAGCCAACAAAAATCCATATGTTTCACGAAGGAGATTTTAAGGGGCCGTTTGTTTATGGTATTAAGATGGAACGTGATCCAGAAACAAAACGTAAGGTTTACACCGAAGACACCAGTGAAATTTATAAGGTGAAGTTATTTGTTCAGGGTTCTAAGTACAAATTATTCGGACTTTTTGAAACTGATATTCACTTGTTTGGTACTGAAGCGGGTGGTAAGATTTATCTATTTGGCGCAGATTCTATGGGTAGAGACTTATTTTCGCGTATGCTCATAGGAAGCCAGATATCGCTGACGATACCATTTGTGGGTACTGCAATTAGTTTCTTACTAGGTATCTTACTTGGTGGTATCTCGGGTTACTTTGGTGGACTGATTGATAACGTAATCCAAAGAATCATAGAAATGTTATCTTCATTGCCCACGATTCCGTTATGGATGGCTTTATCTGCAGCTATTCCGGCGAATATATCTACCATTCAAGTTTATCTATACATAACAATTATCCTATCCTTTATCTCATGGACAGGACTTGCCAGAGTGGTTCGTGGTAAATTTATCTCTCTTAGAAATGAAGACTACATTATGGCAGCAAGGCTTGCCGGTGTAAGTGATATTAAGATTATTTGGAAGCATATGGTTCCAGGTTTTATGAGTTACTTAATTGTAAACTTAACTCTTGGTATCCCAAGCATGATAATCGGGGAGACTTCTATGAGCTTCTTAGGACTTGGAATTAGATCACCTGCTACAAGTTGGGGTGTTTTGCTAGAAGAAACAAAGACAATCACAAGTATTGCGATATATCCTTGGAGATTAATTCCGTTATTTGCTGTAATTATTACTGTTTTAGCATTTAACTTCTTGGGTGATGGTTTGCGTGATGCTGCCGATCCTTATAAGTAGAAATGGGGGAAAATCTATGGACAACAAAGAGACAGTAATTGAGGTAAAAGACCTCAAAATTAATATAAAGATGGATGAAGGTACCCTGACAGCAGTGCGCGGAGTAGATTTTCATATTAAAAAGGGAGAAACTTTAGGGCTTGTTGGGGAATCCGGATGTGGTAAATCACTAACTAGTAAAGCAATCCTTGGAATCAATGATCGTAAGTGTCATCCAGAAGGTGAAATTATCTTTGATACAACATCTGGGGGAAAAGTTGATTTATTAAAATTAAAGCCAAGAGGAAAAGAAATTAGAGATATTCGTGGAAAACAGATTTCAATGATTTTTCAGGAGCCAATGGTTGCATTTTCACCTATGTACACCATTGGTAATCAGATCAATGAGTGTACCAGATTGCATATAACAAAAGACAGGAAAAAGTCAAAGGAAATTTCTCTTGAAATGATGAAAAAAGTTGGTATTGCCAACGCAGAAAAACGATATGATCAATATCCGCATGAGTTCTCTGGTGGTATGTTACAACGTGCACTTATTGCTATGGCTCTTGTTTGTAATCCTCGAATGCTGATTGCGGATGAACCAACAACAGCACTTGATGTTACCATACAGGCTCAGATTTTGGAGTTAATGAAGGAACTTCAAAAGGATCTTCATATGTCAATCTTATTTATCACTCACGATCTTGGAACAGTAGCTAAGATGTGTGACCGTGTAGCGGTTATGTATCTTGGTAAGATTGTAGAAACTGCTCCGGTTGAGGAAATATACAATAGACCATTGCATCCATACACACAAGGGTTGATTGGTTCTGTTCATAAAATAGGTGCCAAGAAGGCAGAGCGTTTATTCTCTATTGAAGGAACGGTTCCACTTGCTCTTAATTTACCACCTGGATGTGGATTTTATGAACGATGTAAAGACCGTATTGAAGGACTATGTAACGTAAAGAGCCCAGAATTAGTAGATATCGGAAATAACCATCAAATCAGCTGCTTTGCGTGTACAGGCCATGAATGCAACGGATGTAAAGGAGGAGAATCCAATGAGTGATGTCATAATGCAAGTAAAAAACATACACAAAAGGTTTACCTCCAAAAACGTCTGTGTAAAAGCAGTAACCGATGTAAGTTTTGATGTGAAAAAGGGAGAAACGATAGGGATTGTTGGGGAATCCGGTTGTGGTAAAACAACGCTAGGCCGTTGTATTGTAAAAGGGATACCGGCTTCGGAAGGATCTGTTATTTATACAGCCAAGGATGGGACGGAATACGACTTTTTAAATGTGGATAAGAAGACCATGAAAAAGATACGTAAGGAAATCCAGATGATTTTCCAAGATCCGTACTCCTCTCTTGACCCAAGAATGACAGTTCTAGATATTATTGAAGAGCCACTAAAGGCAAATTATCCGAAGATGCCTAAGAGTGAGATGGATGCTATTGCGATGGATATGGCTGCTAAGGTTGGGTTAAATACGTCATATCTAAAGCGTTATCCCCATGCCTTTTCCGGAGGTCAAAGACAGAGAATTGGAATTGCAAGAGCACTTGTCCTAGAACCACAGGTTATCGTCTGTGACGAAGCAGTATCTGCTCTTGACGTATCCATTCAAGCTCAGGTAATCAATTTACTTAGGGATTTACAAAGAGATATGAACTTAACATATCTTTTTATCAGCCATGACTTATCTGTTGTAGAGCATATTTCTGATAAGGTAGGAGTTATGTATCTTGGTAAGATGGTTGAGTTTTCAGATACAGAAAAGATGTTTGCAAAGCCGATGCATCCATATACAGAAGCGCTTCTATCAGCGGTTCCGGTGGCTGATCCAAACATTAAGATGGATAGAATTCCATTACAAGGAGAGATTCCAAATCCAGCGAATCCACCAAGTGGGTGCTATTTCCATGAACGCTGTCGTTACTGTGTGGATCGTTGTGTAAACGAATCGCCAGAGTTACGGCAAATGCCAGATGGAAGAAAAGTGGCATGTCATAGAGCTGAAGAACTGGATTTAAGGGGATTTGCATATGATATAAACTGAAAGGCATGGTGATTGTATGAAGAAGTTAATTATCTTTACAGATAGTGGAGATACCATTATAGACGAAGGTACTGAAGTAAGGGACAAAGAGGGCATTGTGATTCATGCCGAACTAATACCTGGAGCAGGGGAAACCCTGAAAGCCCTTTATGATGCAGGCTATACAATTGCTATGGTAGCAGATGGTGAGGAACAATCGTTTACCAATGTATATGAAGAGAACGGGCTAGGTTATTGTTTTCATACTCGAACAATCTCTGAAATTGTAGGATTGCAAAAGCCAGAGCAGATTATGTTTGAGGATGCAATGATGAAAAATAATCTGACGGAAAAGGATAAGAAACGAATTGTTATGGTGGGCAATAATGTTAGAAAAGATATAGCCGGCGCAAATCGATTCGGAATTACTTCTATTTTACTTGACTGGTCTCCGAGGTATGATATGAATCCTGCAAATGAGGATGAAGTAGCAGACTATATCATTCATCAACCAGAAGAGTTATTCGCATTAATCGAGAAATTAAATGCTTCACTGGAATAATTTTATTAACTAGAGATGGAGGGGTTATCGCAACTTATTTTGGGATAACCCCTTAAATTATCAGAGAAAGGAATAAAGAGTTGATTGAATTTTGGAATGATTGGGACATAGGAACAACTCTCCTTCGGCTTTCGTTATCACTACTATGTGGAGGGGTTCTGGGAATTGAGAGGGGACGTAAAAAACGACCTGCAGGATTTCGTACTTATATGCTTGTTTGCCTTGGGGCTGCGCTAGTTATGATGACCAATGAATTTATCTGTGAGCGCTATCAAACAGGAGACCCAGCCAGAATGGGTGCGCAAGTGATTAGTGGGATAGGTTTTCTAGGAGCTGGAACTATCATTGTAACCGTGCATAACCGTGTGAAAGGCTTAACAACAGCGGCAGGACTTTGGGCAGCAGCCTGTATTGGTTTGGCTCTTGGGATTGGATTCTATCCCGGTGCTATTATAGGAACTATCTTAATATTTTTTGCAATGGATACGATGCATAATGTAGATGAAAGAGTAATGGCAACTACAAAGGTGATTCTCTTATATCTTGAATTAGAAAAGACTACAGATATCGGTAATTTTATTCGATATACCAAAGAAAATAAGATGAAGATTACGGATTTTGAGATAGATCGTACCGGTGCAGTGCAGGAATCGGGAACTGCTATTTTAGCTACCATACGACTAGCAAAAAAACAACCACATTCCGCCATATTACATGAGATAGGACAAGTGGAAGGTGTGAAGTATGTCGAAGAAATCTAGTATTGCAGGAAGGGATAGAAATTATCATGAAAAGTGACTTAGAACTTGCATTAGATTATCAACCTTATATTATGTTTGATGAGAATGAGCCATTCGAAGTAACAGGAATTGGATATACTGTTTTTCGTGAAAGTAAACAGAGTGTTTCCTTCCCTAAAAGGCAGGTAATAGTAGAGAAAGAAAAGGTGGATTTTATCATAGAATATGCGATATGGTATGATTATGATATTGAACATTTGTATGAGTTGGAACACCTTTGGATGTACATAGATTATGATGGGAATGTAGTAGATGCAGAGGGAAGCTTTCATGGAAAGTATTTAAAGATGGTCTCTCCTGTGACTGGAGAGGTCGTTGTAGAGGATAAGAATCATCTTATTGTCTATGCACAACCAGGTAAGCATGCTTTTTTGCCAGAAGGAAACCTAGTGCGATTGGTTCCGAATTGGTATGAAGCTTGTAATAAAACAGCAGGAAGTGCAGGGGTCTTAGTTCAAGATATGTTTGCAGATCAAATAGTGACTACCCCTTTGTTACAGCAAAGAGTTGAGCAATATATCAAGGATAAGTTTTCGTTTGAGCCAACCTTAAGTTTTCAGAAAAAAGTATATGATCAATCGATCTTTATGACTTATGAAGAATTGTGTGTGAGTATACCAAAAAGGGTTAATGCAGAATTAGAAAAAATTAAAAAGTATTTTGACTAAGAAGGTGGAAAGTCTTTCGAAAGAGGAGGTAGTTTTCAATGAAACTAAAGGAAGAATGGTTAAAACGAATTCGTATATGGCTTGAGGAACTTCCAAGACACTTTTATCAAGAATTAGATACCATATCATTTGATGGAATGGTTACAAAAGATCGTCTATCTTATGAAGAGGCAATGAAGCAAGAATTTCATCCTATGCCGGAAGGAAAGACATGGGGAGAAAAGTGGGAATATGGGTGGTTTCGTACTGAATTTACTCTTCCAAAGGAAGCGAAGGGACATCGAATTTACTTACGACCAGATGTTGGAGGAGAAATGCTTGTCTTTGTAAATGGGACAGTGGCAGGTGCGAAAGACCTACAGCATGATGGTATTACACTTACACGTAAGGCAGATGGTGGAGAGCATTATACACTTTTAATTGAAAGTTATTCAGGGCATGGACCAAGATTAGAAAATGGAGGACCTTATCCACCAGAGCGAATTCCTGTACCTGAACCACCGAAGCATCAAGTTGTGGTACGAAAATCTGGATTCGGAATATGGAATGAAGATGCGTTTATGCTCTATATAGATGCCTTTGCATTATATCGATTGTATGAATCACTGAACGCGAAAACATTACGAGCTGCCAAGATATTAGAGGGTCTTGAGAGATTTACGAAAATCGTAGATTTTGAATTATCCCTAGAGGAAAGAAATCAAACTTATCGACAGGCACGAGAAGTATTAAAGCCATTATTAGAGTGTGTAAATGGTTCGACAGCACCGGAATATACCATATTTGGTCAATCTCACTTAGATTTGGCGTGGAAATGGCATTGGGATGAAACTAGAAGAAAATGCGCTAGAACAATTTCAACACAACTTTCCTTAATGGAGGAATATGAGGAATTTAAGTTTTTACTTTGTGAACCTCCAATCATGGAGAATTTAAAAGAAAATTATCCAGAGCTATATGAGAGAGTACTCCAAAAAGTAAAAGACGGGAAATTCATACCCGAAGGTGGCGTTTATGTGGAGTCCGATACGAATATACCTTCAGGAGAGAGTCTGATACGTCAATGTCTGTGGGGAAAACGTTGGTTTATGGAAGAGCTTAATTGTGATACAAAGATGGTTTGGCTTCCGGATTGCTTTGGTTTTTCTGGTCAGCTACCTCAGATATTTATCGGTTGTGGAATTAAGTATTTTACTACACAAAAGATAGCAAGGGCATTAAAGGGGTGTGAGGAATTCCCTTATAATATCTTTGATTGGCAAGGGATAGATGGTACAAAAATTCTGACTCACTTTTTTAAGAAGAATAATTCGAGATTTGACCCATTCTTACTTAATGAGCGCTGGATGGAGGACAGAGTTCAGCAGGAGAATATCGATACCTTTTTATTCCCATTTGGTTTCGGAGATGGCGGTGGTGGGGCAACCAGAGAGATGCTTGAAATGACTAGACGTTGTAAGGATCTTGAAGGGGCACCTCGAACGAAGATGCAAAGCCCTGTGGAGTTTTTTGAGGAGATCGAGAAACGAGATTATCCTAGAGATACTTATGTAGGGGAAATCTATTTATCCTGGCACAGAGGAACCTATACAGCACAGGCAAAAACGAAAAAAGGCAACCGTAAAGCAGAAGTGGCATTACGGGAAGCTGAGTTTTGGAATAGTATACTTGGGATAAAGAAGGAAGCTAATGAAAAGTTACGAGAGCTTTGGAAAACTCAACTTTTCAACCAGTTCCATGATATTTTACCGGGCACCTCTATTACAAGAGTTCAGGAAGAAGCAGAACGTGATTTTCAAAGAGTCATTGACGGGGCGAATGAGTTAACCGAGACTTCGCTTCATTACTATGTGAATGAAAATCAAGAGTTTCTTACTGTATTCAATTCCCTATCATGGAATCGCACGATGATTGTTCCATTGCCAAGTGGTTATACCGGTGCCTTTTTGCTACAGGATATGATGTTACCAGCTCAAAAGATAAAAGATAAGGTTTATGTTGAGGTTGTGGTGCCATCTTGTGGCTATGTTACCCTTACCCTCAGTAAGGATAAGAAAAAATCAAAACTGTTAAAAGGATATGAAGTAATGGTGAAACAACACCAAGATGAGATAATCCTTGAGAATCATGAGCTAAAGTTAATCGTTAATAAAGTAGGGCAAATAACAAAGATTTATGAAAAAGAGTTTGGCACTGAATTTGCAGCAGGGTGTTGTAACGAGTTTCGAATGTATAAGGATGTAAATGTTGATTATGATGCATGGGAAATCAGTAGTTTTTACGAGGAATTACCGGTTACTTTATCAAATGATGCAACAATAGAGATTATTGAGAATGGCCCTTTATTAGGAATTGTACGTGTCACAAGAAAGTTACATGATTCTCTATTACAGCAGGATATTGTTATGACCCCTCATAGCAAGCGAATTGATTTTGTAACAAGAGTTGATTGGCAGGAATCTCATAAGTTACTTAAGGTAGCGTTTCCGGTACAAGTATTTACAGAAGAGGCAATCGAGGAAATCCAGTTTGGTTATGTAAAACGTCCGACACATCGTTCTAGACGCTATGATGCGGATCGCTACGAGGTGTGCAACCATAAGTATACCGTCCTTGCAGAACCTACAAGAGGATTTGCAGTGCTTAATGACTGTAAGTATGGTGTTAGTACGAATGGAAATAGCATCGAGCTTACCTTACTTAAAGCACCGCTAATCCCGGATATGTATGCAGACAAAGGGATACAAGAATTTACGTACTCGATGTATCCATATACCGGTTCTTTCTTAGAGAGCGATGTTGTGAGATGTGGGTACGAGCTTAATACCCCAATACAGACAATGATTGGTGAAGCTGGATATCAGTCTTTCTTCTCGGTATCAGAAAAATCAGTGATCATAGAGACTATAAAGCCTGCTGAGGATGGTAGTAATGACTTGATACTACGTCTTTACGAGGCACATAAGAGTCATGTAAAGTGCCGACTTTCTGTTCGTTTGCCAATGACAAGTATTTATGAGACAACGATGCTTGAGAATGAGGTTATTAGAGAATTTAAATTAAATTTTGATTCAGTTGAACTAGAGTTTAGACCATTTGAGATAAAAACATTACGTATAAAAAGATAAAGATAATTAAAATGCAGTGATCCCGATAAGTTATTGTCATAAGTTTTGCTTAGCGAAATTAGGAAAGGAGAAAAAGGCTTCCTTGGTTGATTATCAAAAGGGAGCCTTCAAAATTATATGTATATTGTAGAACAATATGGAGCAAAAGGGGATGGAGTTACTAATGATACCAAAGCCATACAAGCAGCAATTGATGAATGTGCAAGTAATGGTGGTGGGAGAGTAGTTTTATCTGGTGGAAAGGTTTATTTAAGTGGTTCTATCTTGTTAAAGTCAAATGTTGAGTTGCATTTGGAATCTGGGTGCGTATTAAAAGCAAGCAGTGATTTAAAGGATTACTATGCCTTAGCGAATAATGGTAAGATTGTCGCTCACGCATCTGGTCTCCCATCCTACTTAAATAGTGAATATGCAGGAAAGCCATTTCATGCATTTATCTATAGTTATGGGGAAGAGAATATACGGATTACAGGTTTTGGGACCATTGATGGGAATGAATCGATGTTTTACGGGGAAGATTCGGGATACCATATTGAGGGTACTTATTATCCGAGAGTTCCTTTACTGTTATTAGAGAATATAAAGCATCTTACAGTGAAAGAGGTAACACTTGCAAACTGTGCTTTTTGGACTTTACATATGGTTGGTTGTGAGGATGTGTTAGTAGATGGTATCCGTATATTAAATAATTTGAGAATGGCAAATTCCGACGGAATTGATCCAGACCACTGTAAAAATGTACGGATTCAAAACTGTCATATTGAATGTGGAGATGACTGCATTGTTTTAAAGAATACAAAAGATTATGAAAAATATGGCGCCACAGAAAATATTACAATATCCAATTGTACATTAATATCCACCAGCGCTGCAATAAAGTTTGGGACCGAAGGGGAATCTGATTTTAAGAATATTGTAGTAAATAATTGTACAATTAGCCGAAGTAATCGAGGAATCTCTGTACAAATACGAGACTGTGGCAATGTTGAGAATGTAGTATTTTCTAATATTACTATAGAAACGAGGCGTTTCTCCGAAGAATGGTGGGGAAGAGCAGAACCAATCAGTATTACCGTGTTAGACAGAAAGCCTGGCGTAAAGGCAGGTAAGGTTAAGAATATTACATTCCGTGATATAGAGTGTAAAGGAGAGAATGGTATTTTACTTCGAGGAAGTGAAGATAATTACATAGAAGACATACGTTTTCAAAATGTAGGGGTAGAATTAGTAAAGACTTCAAAGTGGCCAATCGAAGGATACGATATCAGACCTTATGCAATGGATGGGAAAATCAAGGGAAGTATATCTGGTATATATGCGGATTATGTTAAGAATCTAAAATTAGAAGATGTTAGAATAGAAGTAGATGTAAGTATGAAATCTTATGTTGAGAAAGAAATTAACTCAATTCATGTGATGTAGAAGGAAGTTAATAGATAAAAAGTTTTACTTCATGTATTGTATTAAGATGTTAATAGATGAAGAGATTAATTTAATTCATGTGTAGGAGAAGGAATTAATAAGTGAAGAGATTAACTCAATTTATATGTTGAGTAGGATATTAATAAGTGGAGAGATTAATTTACTTCATGTATAGGAAAAGGAAGTTAATAAGTGAAGAAATTAATTTACTTCATGTACTAGAATAAATATAAGAAGAGAAAGAGGTTGCTCTAAAATCGAGCAACCTCTTTCTCTGTGAGTGCTAAAAGAACAAATAATGTAGTTTGACAAGATTAATAATTACTTGGCTTTGCTTTTAAAGTAATTGTATGATCAAAGCAGGTATAGTCTGTAAAGTAAACGGTATAACAATGAGGGTTTCGTCCTTCACTACCAAATTTACCAGTGACAAAATTATGTGCTCCGAATGCTGGACCTACTTCAATGGCATAATTGCCTTTGGATGCAGTAATATAACCATCTCTAGCTACGATTCCACCTAGTGGGGTACCTTCGGTAATAAAATGGTCATTTTCAATTCGAACACCCTGATCAAAAGCCAACTCTAGACGTAGTGGTGCGCGGTCAATACCAGTGGTCTTTAAATGAATGGCAAGGCCATCCTCTATCTCAGTAATGGTAATATCAAAATTCATATTAGGACCAAGGAGTTTTTCTCTTTTTTCATGGTCCATCTTCCACCAATCGGTAGTTTCTTGTGGACTCTCAAACGGAAGGTAATACCATCCTACCATCTCTTCCCAAAGATGATACCCGTCTTCCTTTTTTTGAAGGGACTGAGAGACAAAGGAACGATGTTCACAAAAGCTTGCACCAATTTTTAAACTAACCGTAAGATCTCCATGTTGAAAATAAAGAAAAGATGGAGAGTGGTTGATAATGGAATATGAGAATTCCTTGTTACGGCAACGTACAATATCAGATTCTCTGTAATGTTTATGGTAAGTTGATGGAATGCCACTAGAAGAATGTTCGAAATCGATAAATTCAGGTTGTATCATAAATTGAATTAAACAATCCATAGCGGTTAGATTTTTCTCTTCCACAATCTCCATAATATAGTTAGCAGCATCTAAAAAAGTGTTGTTCTGAAGTTTTTTTCCAAGATAGAGGTATTCGAAGTAATAATCTTTTGGATATACTTTTTTACCACGGTCTTGTCTGGTGGAATTATTGGTAAAGATGCTGCCATCTGGTTCTATGTAAGTAAGCATCATATTTAAATTTCTGATTGCATAATCAAGATAAGAATCATCCTTAGTAGCAATCGCAATTATAATCATTGCATCGTTATTGATACGATTATAATTTCCGGCAGAGCGTTCTGCGAATTCACCATCTTCATTACAATCAATACCTTCGATCAGATATTTGTTTGCACCAATCTGATAGTCTTCATTTCCAAATAATCTATAGCAAAGTAGAAGTGTTGATACGATAGCCCAGCGATGGTTTGGTGTATGAAAGCCGCCATTTACCATAGCATTGGCTCCATGTATAATAATGTCCCTAAGTAACGCAATCAGTTCGTTACGTTTTTCGTCGTTTTCCTTCGTGTTGCAGTTTATCAGATAATGATAGGTTGGTAGAAGGCGTTTGATGCAAAACGCAGTATCAGGAGCAGAGTAAAAATTACAGTTAATTAAATCAAAGAACCCATTTTCACGCTGAGAACGTTTGATGTAATTTAGTCCAAGTAAAATTCGTTCATATACAGCACTGTCCTGAAACCATTTGCTATCGTTATTATAAAAACAGGCAATCATTGTCGTAACACGATAAATTGCATATTTTGCTTCCACTAAACTTTCCGCATCGCGGAATCCGCCATAATTATCAGTGTCAGAGGGATCCATTATTTGAATGGAAAAGGAGCGTTTTACGCGCATATCACTGTCTTTTAAGATCTTTTCATAATGTCTTCTCATCTGTTAGCTCCCTTCTTATCAAGGAAATAATATAATAACAAAACCAATAATAGAAATAATAAATTGTTTTATTATTTATAAATAAAAGTACTTACTTTTCTTAAAACTCAATTTCAGAGAGTAATACTGGACGATTTTCCTCTACGGACTTCTTTGCAGCCTTCGCAATTAGGACTGGCTGTAAACCATCGTTAATATTAACTGGAACTTCGGTATCCTTAAGAATGGCTTGAACAAAGAGAGAGACCTCTTTTGAGAAGGAAGCCATATAACGCTCTAAGAAGAAATAGAGTGGCTTTTCTCCTGTAACTCCTTCTTCCGTACTGATAACTGCAGTAGAATTTGAATCATTGGTCACTGCAACTTGACCAAGAGAACCAAATACTTCTGCCCGTTGATCATAACCGTAAGCTGCCTTTCTTGAGTTATCAATCACAGCAAGAGCACCATTTGCAAGTTTCATTGTAATAATAGCAGTATCAATATCTCCTGCGTCTTTGATTGCAGGATTCACTAATGCAGTACCATATGCAGATACTTCAACGACATCACTTGCAGTAAGATAACGAACCATGTCGAAATCATGAATTGTCATATCAAGGAACATACCGCCAGAAACTTTAACATATTCAATTGGTGGGGCGTCAGGGTCTCTTGAAGTAACCTTGACAATATGTACATCGCCTATTTTACCAGCTGCCACAGCCGCCTTAACTGCTTCAAAATTATGATCAAAACGGCGGTTAAATCCAACCTGGTATTTTACAGAAGAAGTCTTAAGTGCCTCCATAACTTCTTTTATTTTACTAAGATCTTGTGATATTGGCTTTTCACAGAATACATGTTTATTTGCTTTTATAGCTTCAATTGATATATCTGCGTGAGTATCCGTAGAAGAACAGATAAGTACAGCATCGATAGAAGTGTCATTTAAAATCTCATGATAATCTGTTGTAATATTTTCGATGCCAAGTGAAGTAGCCCATGCTTTTGTATCGTCATTCATATATGGGTCAGCGATTGACTTTACAACTGCATCTTTTACATGATAGGTAATACTTTCTGCATGAACCTTGCCGATTCTGCCGGCTCCAATGATTCCGATGTTTAACATAATGTAAGTTCCTTTCATATTGTTGGTATATTTTTGTTAACATTTGCTTTATTATACCACTAATTTTTAGTAACATCAACATAAAAATTGTAAAGTTTACTATAAATTATATTAAAGTTAATGAAAAGTGTTGTATTTCTACTAAGATATGATACAATAGAGTTAATTAAATTCCCATGCATAACATGCATGCATTAACTTGCGCCACCAAGAGAAACTATAACTTAGCATGTGGGATTTACTGCGTAGAGCAAATGTTGCTACATAACGCAAAAAGTAATAGAAAATTAAAGGAGGTTATTCTGTGAGTATGAAGTCATTTCGATTAAGAGAAATGGAACAGTATATTCTGGAACATGAAACTGTGTCGATGGAAGAACTTAAGGATACGTTTAATATTTCCATGAATACTACAAGACTTGACGTAGCACAGCTGGTCAGTAAAGGGACGATAAAGAAAGTATATGGTGGTGTATGTAGTAATCAGAAAAGTAATCTTGTACCATTTGATGAGCGAAAAACAAAGAATATCGAAGGCAAAAAAGCAGTAGGGAAAGCTGCAGCTACACTTGTAAATGATGGTGACATTATTTTTATTGATTCTGGTACGACTACCATGTATGTCATGGACTATTTGGGCGAGCGAAAGAATGTAACGATTCTAACGAACAATTTAAATGCAATCAATCGAGCGATTGCATATCCAGACTTAAATATAATTAGTTTGCCGGGGATGTTGGAGAGAAAAACAAATTCCTTTGTATCCGCGGATACGGTTAGAACTTTGGAAAAATACAATATAAAGAAGGCATTTATGGCATCCTCTGGTATCTCAGAGAATGGTACTGTAACGAACTCTTCACCACTGGAATTTGAGATAAAAAAGGCAGCATTGGAAAATAGCAAAGAAAGTTATCTTTTAGTAGATGCTACTAAGTTTGGTAAAAGTGCATTATTAACTTATGCATCCGTTGGTGATATGGACAAAGTGATTGTGGACAAAGGTGTTGATCGTAGCTTAATAGAGTTATGTGAACTTCATAATGTAGATGTTCGTGTTGCAGAGACAGAAGAAGAAATTTAGAATAACTCTTGATAATATTTATAGCAAGTTAAAAGGAAATATTGTGAAATATTTTAGAAAAATTCCATAATGTGATTGACTTCCTGTGAAGTATATGTTAAATTATTGTTAACTTAACATATACTTCATATTAATTTATACAAGAAAAGTTTACAAATAGCACTTTTTTGTATGGAGAATTATATGTTAGAAGCTGAAGGAGGAATCACTGGTGGCATTAGTAAGCATGAAGACGCTTCTACAAGAAGCGGAAAAAGACAATTACGGAGTTGGTGCTTTCAGCATTGCGAACATGGAAATGATTATGGGAGTGATCAAGGCGGCAGAGGAAAAAAAATCGCCAGCAATATTACAAATTGCTCAAGTACGGCTTCCCTATTCTCCACTTTCTTTGATTGGACCAATGATGATTGCAGCAGCAAAGAACGCCAGCGTCCCTATTGCAGTACATTTTGACCATGGTTTAACCTATGATAGTATTAAGGAAGCTCTTGAACTTGGGTTTACTTCGGTTATGATGGATGCTTCGAATTTACCAATACAGGAAAATATTAAGCTAGTGTCTATGGTGAGGAGATTAGCAGATACATACGGGGCAGCAGTGGAGGCAGAAGTTGGACAGTTGGCGGGAAGTGAAGATGGATCCGTTAATCATGTGATGTATTACTCGGACCCAAAAGAAGTAAAAGAGTTATATGAACATACTGGAGTGGATGCAATTGCATTATCGATAGGAAATGCTCATGGTTTATATAAAAATGAACCCAGACTAAAGTTCGATCTACTGGAGCAGTCAAGAAAATTAGTTCCAATACCCCTTGTGTTACATGGTGGGAGTGGAATTACGACGGAAGGATTTCGTAGGTGTATCGACGGAGGAATTCGCAAGATCAATATAGCAACTGCTAACTTTTTGGCAGCAGAGGAAGGCGTTCGTAAGTATTGTGAAGGGGAACTTAAAGATTACTTTGCAATGAGCCATGGGATGATGTTAAGTATCTATGAGAATGTAGCGAAGCATATGGATATATTCGGTAGCACGGGAAAAGCAGACAGGTAAGATTAAAAAATTTCTTAGAAGGTTTGTGTGGCGTTGCAAACATAAACATAAGATATAAAAAAAGGCAGCGCAGAAACGAGGTAGAGAATGGGATATTTGAACATAAAGGAAGATAGAGAATTTGATATTATACCGATTGGTAGAGTAGCAATTGATTTTAATCCAGTGGATTATTATAAACCACTTTCTGAAAGTACTACGTTTAAAAAATACTTGGGTGGATCGCCGGCAAATATTGCAGTTGGCCTTGCACGGCTAGGGAAAAAGGTTGGTTTTATTGCAAAGGTTTCAAAAGATTCTTTTGGGGATTTTGTTGTAAACTACTTTGAGAAAGAAGGTATTGATACAAGCCATATAACCAGATGTCAAAATGGAGAAAAATTAGGTCTTACGTTTACTGAAATATTAAGTGAGACGGAAAGCAGTATCCTAATGTATCGGGACCAAATCGCAGATTTAAAACTTGATGTAGATGACATCGAGGAAGAGTACATAAAAAGAAGTAAGGCTATCCTTATATCAGGAACTGCCCTTGCGCAAAGCCCATCTAGAGAAGCCGCATTAAAGGCAATGGCTCTTGCAAAGAAAAATCAAACATTACTTATTTTTGATATTGATTATCGACCATATAATTGGAAGAATAAAGATGAAATTGCGATTTATTATTCTATGGTAGCTAGTAATAGTGATATCATCCTAGGTTCTCGTGAAGAATTCGACTTAACAGAAAGTTTGATAGAGGTTGGTAGAAATGATGAACAGACTGCAAGTTACTGGCATCAGCAAGGTGCAAAAATTGTAGTGATAAAGCATGGAAAAGAAGGTTCTACTGCTTATACTGATGATGGAAATCATTATAGTATCAAGCCATTTCCAGTAAAACTTCTAAAGTCTTTTGGTGGTGGAGATGGTTATGCTTCTGCCTTTCTTTACGGATTATTAGAAGGATGGGAAATGATAGATTGTCTAGAGTTTGGTAGCGCTTCTGCTGCATTATTAGTAGCAAGCCATGCATGTTCTGAAGATATGCCATCAGTACAAAAAATCAAAGATTTTATTAAGGAATCTAAGGAATTATACGGTGATATGATAGCTAGAGTGTAGAAAACATCGTATGAAGTAAGGAAGTAAAACCTGAATGAAAGGTAATGCAAAGATAGAAGAGAGATAAAAAAACAATAGTAGAGTGAATTAGACCATAATAGGAGGTTAAGCGATGTTAGACTATTTGTCTTTTGATGAAAATGGTAAGAAAATTGTAACTCGTATGGATGGAAAACATAGTGATATGTTAATGGATATTACCGTGTGTAAGTTAAAAGCGGGAGAAAAATTTGAAACTTTAGAGGATGAAAAAGAGGTCGCTATTCTTTTAACCGAAGGTAAGGTTGAATTTCATTGGAATAATCGGTGTGAGGTAGCAAGTAGAAGTGATGTTTTCACAGAAGCACCTCACTGTTTACATATTCCGCTAAAAACCAAGGCATGTATTGTCGCAAAAGAGGATAGTGAGATTTTAGTTCAGGCAACTACAAATGATAAGGAGTTTGAGAGTCATTTTTATACTCCATCGGAATGTAAAATTGAACTTATGGGAGAATCTCAGTGGGAAGGTACTGCAAAAAGAGAAGTGCTAACAATTTTTGATTATCAGAACGCTCCTTACTCTAATATGGTTATGGGAGAAGTAATAACCAAAGCAGGTAGATGGTCGAGTTATATCCCTCATAGTCATCCACAGCCAGAGGTTTATTACTATAAGTTTGATAAACCTCAGGGCTTTGGTGCTTCTTTCCTTGGGGATGAGGTATATAAGGTTAAGGATGGTAGTGCTGCCAGTATTCCAGGAGGATTGACACATCCCCAGACGGCAGCGCCTGGATATCCAATGTATTATTGCTGGATGATTCGTCATTTAACGAACAATCCTTGGACAACAAGGGAGAATGACCCAGACCATATATGGTTATTGTGAAAATAAAAACTTCACACTTCTTATTCATGTGCCAATCATGGCGCATTGCAGATTGTGATATGCAAAGGATGTTATTGATAGATTGAATTTGGAGGTATTCCAGTGAATAGTAAAACGATGACAGTAGGGCAAGCATTAGTAAAATTTTTAGATCAACAGTATGTTAGTTTTGATGGAAGAGAAGAAAAGTTTGTTGACGGTATCTTTACAATTTTTGGTCATGGCATTGTATGTGGATTAGGCCAAGCACTGGATGAAGATAGAGGCTCCTTGCATGTATATCAGGGCCGTAATGAACAGGGTATGGCTCATGTTGCAGCTGGATTTGCAAAGCAGAGTAATCGAAGAAAGATTATTGCTTGCGCTTCTTCTGTTGGGCCTGGGGCTGCTAATATGGTAACGGCAGTAGCGGATGCTACAGCGAATAATGTTCCACTTCTAGTATTAACAGGAGATACTTTCTCAACAAGACAGCCAGACCCAGTGCTTCAGCAAATTGAACAGTTTCACGATGCCACACTGACAACCAGTGATGCATTTCGTCCAGTTTCAAGATATTGGGACCGCGTAAGTCGTCCAGAACAGCTGATGACTGCTTTATTGAATGCAATGAGAGTTCTTACAGATCCAGAAAAAGCAGGTGGTGTATGCATCACCTTGCCACAGGATGTTCAGGGAGAAACTTATGATTTCCCAGAGTATTTTTTTCAAAAGAGAGTACATAGAATAGCGAGACAATCTGCGGATTTTATGGAGATAGTAGAAGCTGCGTCTGTGATATCGAAAAAGAAAAAACCTCTTGTTATTGTAGGTGGTGGTGTCAGATATTCAGAAGCTGGGGACGTCGTTAGAGAATTTTGCGAAA
>JAEWHR010000126.1 GCA_023387655.1 Bacillota bacterium | reverse complement strand
CATCTGCTTTAAGTGCACTTATAAAATCACCAGAGTATCAGAAATTAATAAAATCTGAGCTGCTCTCAAAGCTCACTCTCGAAATAAAGGATTTTACAAAAAAAGATGGTCCTTCCGAGTTTTATCGTAAATTATCTCATGACCTAGAGAGTTTACTAACGTTTTTTGATAAAAATGAAGCAAACACAAGCTCCGAAGCTTTTCATCAAGCAAAAGAACAGGCATCACATCTACGGGATCAAATTGACTTTATGAAATCAGTAAATCAATTTCTTGGATATGTTCAGTTACCAGTGAAGCTCACCAAAGACTTAACAAATAGCGAACTTTTCTTTTATACAAAGCGAAAACAAAAAAAAGAAGGTGAAGAAAACCTTCATGTATTATTGCATTTAACCATGGCGCATCTAGGAGAAATGGATATACATCTTCGACTTCAAAACAAAATAGTACACGCTACTCTTAGTATGGAAAGGGAAGACTCCCTATACTTACTTAGTTCTCATATCAATCAACTTTCAGGTTCTTTGTTAGAGATGGGGTACAGTCTTTCTTTTGATTTTGAAGAAATGAAAAAGAAAACTCCAATTGATCGTCTCTTGTTAAAGGAAGAAGAAGATCTATTATTTCGCTGCTACACTTTTGATACCAGAGCATAAGCTCCTTTGGTTGAATTTATTAAATATATATAATATAATATCTATAATTATATTAGTAATATTTAGCTATATGTTTGCCCAAAGGTACTCATAACCTATTTACACAAAATTAATGACACTACCTAATTTTATAATAAACATAGTGAGCAAATAATATCTACGATTAGAATGCAACAGATTAAATTGGTGCTATTTAAAATAATATACACAGGAATGGTTTGGTTGATATAGCTACGAATTGAACCAACAATATTTTACTTACCTTTTATATTGTTATTGTTATAGAAATAAAGCGCCGGAATTGAGGTTAGTATGATAAAATATTCGAGACGAAGACAAAAAGGGAATGAAAATTTAATTTTAGATATCGGTATCGGTATTGTATGGACCTTATTTTTTATATCTTTGGGTCTTATCTTGGCAATTAATTTTAGGCCACTTTACTATGCAAACATTCGCTGGTTTGATTTAGATCAATCCTCCGGACTTTCTATCCATGATATAAAAGCAAATTATAATGCATTAATTGATTATTGCTCACCGTTTTATCATGGGGTTTTAAAGTTTCCATCCTTAAGTACATCGGCTTCTGGACTATCCCATTTTGAAGAAGTAAAAGTAATATTTAATTTTTTTTATATTACATTTCTTATAAGCACTCTCTTCTTACTGATCGTTATTGTATGGAAGAAAAAACGAAATAGATACCATTATTTAAAGGTATCTGCTATAACATCCATAGTATTACCAATCATTACATTAATCGCTTGTTCCATTGATTTTGATACTACGTTTGTTATCTTTCATAAAATTTTCTTTCGAAATGATGATTGGCTTTTTGATCCAGTTACCGATCCAATTATAACTCTATTACCAGATGTATTTTTCTTACAATGCGCATTAATCATTGTATTTGTTGTCTTAGTTGGTAGTTTAATTCTTTTTCTGTATTACTGTCATCAAAAAAAGAAAAATTACGTAACACCACTTATAAAGCCAAAAATGAACTATTATTATTAATCATAGGAATTCCTTTATTCCTTGATGTTACTAAAAATAAATGTGATTTACTTTACATAGGAAATAACAAAGGCACCTTCTCTAAATAAGTACTCTTTTATTTAAAAGATAATTATTTGAGTAGGTGCCGTTTTCATTTAAAACCAATACCGATCCATTGTGTATTTATATACTTTATAAAAAGCTTTTTTATTACTTAATTGATACGTAGCTATTATATTTCCTTTGTCATCATACTCAAAAAATTGTTTTTCCGTAGAAAAAGATAAAATAATATGATTTCCATAAAGCATGGAACTACATTCTCCTTTATGATAAGGGAAAATAAGCTTTTGTATCAACCGATATCGATTCTGACTTTCTTCAATAAGATATTTATAAAAAACAGAATGTTTTGAATCATTCGTAACATCCAAAGTTTCATAATTAATAAATGATAGATAGATTTGTCCTTCACTTAAATTTCGATTGGTTCCATAGTACATGCTATCAATGGAGTTCTTTGTAGTCTTCTCTCCGGATTCTGTTAGTTGCAAGGATTCATAATTTTTACTATCCCACTTACTATCTTCACTAATAAGCCAACGAATGACTGGGCCTGTATATATGTTATTAATACGAAATACAGTAGATAATACTCTTGAACATACTAAAATATCTTTACCTTCTATAATTTGGATACTCGATAAATCTAGCCAATCCTTCTGATTGCCTTCTTCTTTAATCGTATCAGATTTCGCATCTGAAAGTAAGGTTTCAAAATCTATAATATCACTCCATTTACCTTTTACAATATCTAATTCGATTCCTCTACTAATCATCGAACTTTCCTTGGTATTTGCTAAAAAAATTACTTTATTATTCTCCTCATCATAGTCACAATCAAAAAGTTTTCCATCGCCATCCCACGTATAACGATTGGTTACTTTTCCTAAGTTATTTACTAAGATATATTCATTTTTCCCAATCGAATAAAATATTTCATTTTTAACTTGTAGTACTTTAGCATCCTCACTTTGAGTTCTTGTCGGAATATTAGCTCTTAATATTCCATGATTATCATAAAATAAAAATCTAGAATTCACTCCATCTCTATGAAAAAAAGAAAATAAACCTCTTGTAAAAGTTAATTCAGTACCATACACTGTATTTAATTTAGTCTCCAAATCATGTGAGGTTGAGATATCAAGATAGTAAGCCCTTTGACTTATCATATTGCCATGTAAGTCGGTAATACTTATTACTATTTTATTTCTTTGCCCTTCTATCAGTCCAATAATTTGACCTTCCACATCCGTTCCTATGGTACTATTAACATAAAGACTATTCCTAAAATCTGGTATAGACTCTATAGGAACCGATATGAGATAATTAATCCTAACCTTCTGTGACGGCGTTCCTACATAAATATATAATCCGTTTGAATTAGTACCAAAAGGATTCTGAATGAACAATGGATTTTCGATGGTATAAACTTTACTTTCTTTTATTGTCGTTAGTTGTTTTAAAGCTCCTTCCTGATAACCCGAGGAATAGATATCATCACCTTTTATAGATGATGACTCGAGAACTAAAGTTTCAAACTCTTTCGCAGAATAAAATGTATAAGAATCTTGGGCTACATTTGTTGCATTTTCTTCCTTATACGTATTTTCAAATGGTGACTCTTCCTTATTACCAAATCCCCATATATTATTTCCTTGATCAGTACCTTCTACATTACCTTTACAGCCATAGGAGAACAATGCAAATGTACCAACTAGTAAAACTATCATATAACGGTTATAATTACAAGATTTCTTAATACCGTGAAAATGAAACATATAACATGCCTCCTGTTCAGCTAAATTTCGATAACAATCTTTTTCATTATTCATTATCTCCCAATTTAGACTTAAACTTACGAGGTATTGTATGCCAAGTTAACCAGTTTACACTTAATAATCTAGTGCTATAGTTCTTTTTAATTTATTCCAG